>JALYMN010000056.1 GCA_030773675.1 Actinomycetota bacterium | reverse complement strand
CCTTCGACTACAGCCTGGACGGCGACACGCTGCACCTGGCGGTGTTCGACGGGATGGGGCACGGCCTGGGCGCGGCGGTGCTCGCCAGCGTCGCGCTGGCGGCCTACCGCAACGCCCGTCGCGGCGGGCAGTCGCTGCTGGACACCGCGCAGCTCGTCGACGAGGTGCTGGCCGAGCAGTTCGGCGTGGACAGCTTCGTCACCGGTGTGTTCGGCCGGCTGGACCTGACCACCGGCACGCTGTCGCTGCTGTGCGCCGCGCACCCCGCGCCGCTGCTGGTGCGCGAGGGCAAGCCGGTCGGGGAAGTGGCCGTCGAGCCCGGTCCGCCGCTGGGCTTCGGAGTCCGGGCGGACCGGGTGGTGGAGGCCCGGCTGCAGCCCGGCGACCGGCTGCTGATGTTCAGCGACGGTGTGGTCGAGGCGCGCTCGGCGGCCGGTGAGTTCTTCGGCCTGGACCGGCTGCTGGACCTGGTGACCCGGCAGGAGTCCAACCAGCAGCCACCCCCGGAGACCCTGCGCCGCCTCATCGCCGCGGTGCTGGAGCACCAGCAGAACATGCTGCAGGACGACGCGACGGTCATGCTCCTGGAGTGGGCCGGCGACCCGCGCGCCCTTCTCGCCTCGCCACTGCCCCGACCGCCGGCGCTTCCCTGAGCGGTTGCGGCAGCCCCTCCGACAGCGCCAGGACGTCCAGGCGGAGGACCCGCGCTGCGGCGACCGGCCGAGCCTCGCCTCCGGTCGTCGCTCAAGGGATGGCTCGACCCGTCGCCGCCGACTGAGTCAGGCGTCGCCGCAGTCGCCGCAGCAGCAGGAGTCGTAGGCCAGGCTGGCGCAGCAGTTGCAGGCCAGCATCTGGCAGCAGCTCGGGTCGACCCAGACGCCGCTGCTGGGGCGGTGCGTACCCGGGGGACCTTCAGGTCGTACCAGCGTCGGTAGCGGCGGCGTCGGCGCGGGCCGCAGCCGCCGCCGCCGCTCCACCCGCCGATGATCACCGCGTGCAGCGTCAGCGCTCAGCGCGACTCCGCCCAGCAGCCCGGACGGGGCGGCCCGTTGCTGCGGCTGCGTACGGCCTGCTCGATCAGCCGCTCAGACAACGTCGCGGACTCCCGGCTGGCGACCATCCAGCCGATTGGGTAGCGCGAGAAGATGTCCAAGATCACGTACAGGTAGAAGTAGGTCCACTTCGCCGGGCCACGCACCTTGGTCATGTCCCATGACCACACGACGTTCGGCGCATCGGCGACCAGCTCGGGCTTGACCTTCGGCGGATGGGTGGCCTGCCGGCGGCGTTCGCCGCGCTCGCGCAGCAACCGGTACATCGTCGACTGCGACGCCAGGTAGCGGCCCTCCTCCAGCAGCGTGGCGTAGACAGTCGCGGGTGAGGCGTCGGTGAATCGCTCGCTGTGCAGCTCGGCCAGCACCGCGGCCTGCTCGGCCTCGGACAACGCCCGCGGCTGCCGGCCTGGCGTGCGGCGCTGCTCCGGCACCGGCGGCTCGGGCCGCGGCCGCACCGGATGGCGCCGGTAGGACGTCGCCCGTGCCAGCCCGACCGCGGCGCACGCGCCCTGCCGCCCGATCAGCGGCGTCAGCTCGGTCAACGCTCGCCGACCGCACTGGTCACCAGCGCGCTCACCTCGCCGACCGTTCGTCCGTCGCGCTGCCAGTGGCGAGCTGTTCCAGCAGCGCGGAGAGCTTTCCCTGCCCTCGATCACCTGCCGAGCCTTCGACAACTCGGCAGCCAGCCGCTCGTTCTCGGCCCGCAACCGGGCCGTCTCCCGCTCGACCGGATCCGCCGACGGCTGGCCCCGCGGTCTGCCGAGCGCTCCAACGCGCCCCGGTCGCGCTGCTTGCGCCATTCGCTCAGCAGCGAGGTGTACAGCCGCTTCCGGCGCAGCAGCGCGCCCTTGCCATCCCGGTCCAGCGCATCGTACTCGCCAAGATCGCGATCTTGTACACTTCGCCGTGTACGTCCGCCGCGACGCCCATTCGGGCACCTGCGGATCAGGCACGTCCTCCACAGCCACAGCATGGCTGCCAGGCACCACCCGCGCGGCAGTGACCGTCATCAAATCTCTCCAACCTCCACCCTCCGACTCGTTGATTACGACCGAGCGGGTGTATCACCCAAGGTTGACAGAAGGGCACGACGAGAGGAGACCCGGGTCGGGGACTCGGGCCTCCTTTGCGCCCTCAGGAGGTCAGGGGCAGAGCCCGCCTGCCACCGAGACGGGGTTGTTCTCCTGCTGGAACGCGAAGGTCCCTGGAGTGCCCTTGTGGATGCGCTCGTGGAACGTGGTGTCACCAGGGTCGCCCGTGTTGCCGCCATGGACCTGGCCAATCCCGAAGCCGGCGCCGCTGCGGTCGACGCAGGCTCCGGGCGTGTCGAGGTGGTGGGGGTGAGTTGCATGAGCTGGCCCAGCTGCCACAACCACCGCAGTGATGACGCTCCCGACCGCGACCGCTACTGTCCTTCGCTGCATTTCATTGCCCCCGATGTCTTCCCGCGCCGCCACCGTGGCGGACCCTGTATTCGTACCGCTCCGCTCAGCCCGTCCACAGGGACTTCAGACCTAAGAGCTGGGTGCTGCTCGTCCCGCTCACGGAGATCTGGCTCGCGGACGTGACCGTGGTGACGTCGTGACGCGCCAGTGACCCAGGTCAAGCGAAGGTCCGCAGGCAGGTCGAGGCCCGTGACCAGCAGCAAACCGAGCAGGCGATCGGGGTCGAGCTGGACGTCCTCGTTGCGCCGCCCCGTGAGCTCTCCGCGCCGTCACGGCGTCACCGCGGACGTCAGCGGCTTCTTGAGCGCCTGCACCTCACAGAGGACCGACGTCGGACGCCGCGTTCACGACGGCGACGGAGCGAGCACAGCCCCCGGTCTCGACGCGCTGCCTCGCTGTCCGCTGGAGCGCGACGAGCACGACCGGGACGCGCGAGCAGGCGCACCGGCTGGAGTGCAGCCGGTGCGCCTGTCGGTGCTCAGCCCCGCGGGCGCGGGTCGGGGAAGCTCTCACCGGCCGGAGTGCTGACGACCCGCCGGCGGTCCGTCCCGTCGCTGTCGATCGCCCACACGTCCGCGCTCGGCCGGTTGTCCGGCCCGGCGAAGGTCTCGAACAGCAGGCTCTTGCCGTCTGCGGTCCAGTGCGGGAAGACGTCGTCGAGGCCGGGGTCGCCCCCGAGCCGGCGCACGTCCCAGCCCGCGTTGCTCATGGTGAACAGGTCGTGCTGGTTGCCGCTGCGGGTGCTGGAGAAGACGACGCGCGGCCGTCCGGCGCGTACTCCGGCGCGTTGTCGTCGATCCCGTTCGTCGTGCGGGTCATCCGGACCTGCTCGGTCCCGTTCATCCGCATCCGGTAGACCTCGAAGTTGTCGTGACTCGGGCGGTCGCTGCTGAACACGATGTAGTGCCCGCCGGGCGACCACGACGGGGTGTGGTCGCTGACGTAGGCGGCGGTGCGCGTCAGGCGGCCTGGCTCGTGCCGTCGGCGTTCATCCGGTAGATTTCGTTCTCCCCGCCGTCGCGCATCGACGAGAAGGCGATCCTGCTGCCGTCCGGCGACCAGGCCGGTGCCTGGTCGTGCGCAGGCGCGCCGTTCGCGGCCTTGCTGTTGCGGGTGAGCTGGCGCAGCCCGGACCCGTCCGCGTTCATCACGAAGATCTCGCGGTCGCCGTCGCGGGTGCTGACGAACGCGAGCCGGCGGCCGTCGGGGGACCAGACCGCGCCGTAGTCGCTCGCGCGGTTGTTCGTGAGCTGCCGGACCGCGCCGGCGGCGGAGCGCACGACGATCTCGGCGTCGCCGTCGCGGTCGCTCGTGAAGGCCAGGGCCGGAACGGGCTCACCGGCTGCGTGGGCCGTGCCGATCGCGAGCAGGCCGGTCGCGACGAGCAGAGCGGCGGAGGTGGTGCGGAGGTGGTGGGACAAAGTGCTTCCTCCTGCTGCTGGTGGCGCCGTCGGCGCCGGTCGTGTGGGGGTAGACGCCTGCGGGGCGCTCGAGGTTGAGCGGCGTCGCGAGATGTGGCGAGGGGCACCTGGCCGAGGTGCGGCCGACGTGTCGGTCGCCGGCTCGCCGATGGCGTCGGCGCGGTGGAAGGAGGGCGTGGGGGTCGGGGCGGTCGCGGCGGCGGTGCTCATGGCGGGCTCCTCCTGTCGTACGACGCCTGGTGCGCCGTTGCTGGGGACACCGTGGCCGCAGCCCGACCCGGCCCGCGAGAGGCGGAAGTCCCCTCGCGCGTCCCGTCTTGCGAGGTCCCCGGACGGGACTGCTGTCCCGGCTCGGGGCGGGGACGGCCCGCTCAGCCCGGCTGTCGGCCGTCCGCCGGGCCAGGCGGTCGGGCGTCAAGGTCCTGGCCGCCGGCTCCGGCGCTTGCGCGCGGCCCGCGGGCGGGCCACTGTCCGGGCT
>JALYMN010000055.1 GCA_030773675.1 Actinomycetota bacterium | reverse complement strand
TCATGCGCGAGCCGCTCGTGTTCCGCGGCACGGCGTTCACCGCGGAGGAGCGCGCCGCGCTGGGCCTGGTCGGGCTGCTGCCCTACGGCGAGACGACGCTGGACTCGCAGGTGCGCCGCGTCTACGCGCAGTACTCCCGGCAGAGGGACGACCTGGCCAAGAACGTCTATCTGACCGCGCTGCGCGACCGCAACGAGGTGCTCTTCTACCGGCTGCTCAGCGAGCACGTCGAGGAGATGCTGCCGATTATCTACACGCCCACCATCGGACTCGCGATCGAGCGCTACAGCCACGAGTACCGGCGGCCGCGCGGCGTGTTCCTGTCGATCAACCACCCCGACCAGATCGAGCAGTCGCTGGCGAACTTCGGCCGGGAGGCCGACGAGGTCGACCTCATCGTGGCCACCGACAGCGAGGGCATCCTCGGCATCGGCGACCAGGGCGTCGGCGGCATCGAGATCGCCATCGGCAAGCTGACCGTGTATATCGCCGCGGCGGGCATCCATCCCCGCCGGGTCATCCCGGTCGTCCTCGACGTCGGCACCGACAACCAGGCGCTGCTCACCGACCCCATGTACCTCGGCAACCGGCACGCCCGCGTCCGCGGCCAGCGGTACGACGACTTCATCGACGCCTACGTCGAGACCGCGCACCGCATGTTCCCCAACGCGCTGCTGCACTGGGAGGACTTCGGCGTCGACAACGCGCGGCGCATCCTCGACCGCTACGCCGACCGCATCTGCACCTTCAACGACGATATGCAGGGCACCGCGGCGGTGGCCCTCGCGGCGGCCGTCGCCGGCGTCCGCGCGGCCGGCGCGCGCATGCGCGACCAGAAGATCGTCATCCTGGGCCCGGGCACCGCCGGCGTGGGCATCGCGGACTTCCTGCGCGAGGCGATGGTCCGCGACGGGCTCAGCCCGGAGCAGGCCGCGCGGCGAATCTGGCTCGTCGGGCGCCGCGGCGTCCTCACCGACGACATGGGCAGCGCGCTGCGCGACTTCCAGGCCCCGTACGCCCGGCCGGCCGACGAGGTCGCCGGGTGGGGTCGTGGCGGCTCGGGGCTCGAAGAGACCGTCGCCGCGGTCGGCCCGACGATGCTCATCGGCACCTCGACGGTGGCCGGCGCCTTCAGCGAGCGGATCGTCCGCGAGATGGCCCGGCAGGTCGAGCGGCCGATCATCTTCCCGCTGTCCAACCCGACGACCAAGATCGAGGCGCTCCCCGCGGACCTCATCTCCTGGACGGACGGCCGCGCCCTCATCGCCACCGGCAGCCCCTTCGACCCAGTCGAGCACCGCGGGACGACGTACTACATCGCGCAGGCCAACAACGCCCTGGTGTTCCCGGGGCTGGGCCTCGGGGTGAACGTGTCGCGGGCGCAGCGGATCAGCGAGGGGATGATCCAGGCGTCCGCCGACGCGGTCGCCGAGCTCGTGCCGATCGGCGTGCCCGGGGCGCCGCTGCTGCCGTCGGTCGGCGACCTGCGTCGCGTCTCCGCCGCCGTCGCGGTGGCGGTCGCGTCGGCGGCGGCGAAGGAGGGGCTGGCGCAGGTCGACGTGTCCGACCCGATCCAGCAGGTGCACGAGGCGATGTGGCAGCCGGTCTACCCGCGCATCGAGGCCGTGTAGGAGCCCCACGCAGGGGCGCTCAGCCGCCCGCGTACGCCGCCAGCACGTCGTCCGACAGCCGCGGCCAGGCCTGCTGCGCCCACACGTCGAAGTCCAGGTCGGCCAGGCCCACGCAGGCCAGGACGGCGTCGGGGTCGACCCACAGGAAGCTGCCCGCCCGGCCGAAGTGCCCGAAGGTGCGCGGGGAGTTGCGCGACCCGGTCCAGTGCGGGCTCTTGTCGCCGCGCACCTCGAAGCCGAGCCCCCAGTCGCAGTGCTCCTGCCGGCCGAAGCCGGGCACCACGCCGGGCAGGCCGGGGAACGCGGTCTGCGTGGCCGCGGCGAGCAGGTCGGCGTCGAGCACGGACGGCGCGAGCAGCTCCTGCGCCAGCACGGCGAGGTCGCCGAGCGGGCCGACCGCTCCGGACGCCGGCGAGCCCTCGAGGCGGGTGCGCTCGAGCCCGAGCGGGCGCAGCACCTCGTCGTCCAGCAGCTGCGCGAAGGGCCGGCCGGTGCGGGCGGCCACCTCGTCGGCGACGAGCTCGATGCCGCGGTTGGAGTAGACGCGGCGACGTCCCGGCTTGGACAGCACCAGCCGCCCGTCCAGGTCGAGCCCCGACGCGTGGGCCAGCAGGTGGCGGACGGTCGAGCCGGGCGGCCCGGCGGGCTCGTCGAGGTCGAGCAGCCCGCGCGCCACGGTGTCGAGCGCGACCAGGGCGGTCAGCAGCTTGGTGACCGACGCCCAGCGGTAGTCGCGGTCGGCCGGGCCGACCGAGCCGAGCACCCCGCGCGGGCCCACGACCGCGACCGCCGCCGAGGGCACCGGCCAGCGCGCGACCTGCTCGAGCACCGCCAGCCGCTCCTGCTGCGGCACCGCCTGGGAGGACGTATCTGGGGACATGCCGGGGACATGCCCAGAACCGGCCCGACCTTGCCGTGCGAGCGGCGGGACGGGTAGGCATGACGCGCCGATCCGCCGGTACCTGCCCCGCCCGGCGAGCGGCCGCTGGGGCGCGGCAGGATGCGCAGCGCTGCAGCACACCACGCGGACCACAGACCGCACCGCAGACACGAGGGGGCGCACCGTGCTCGAAGACCTGGACCCCGCCGAGACCCGTGAGTGGCTCGACGCGCTCGACTCGGTGCTCGAGTTCGAGGGCGCGGACCGCGCCTTCCAGCTGCTCGACGAGGTGGTGACCGAGGCCCGTCGCAA
>JALYMN010000054.1 GCA_030773675.1 Actinomycetota bacterium | reverse complement strand
CGCCAGCACGGCGGCCACCGGCACGCCGGCGTCGAGCCCCACCAGCGGCAGGGGCGCAGACACGGCGCCGGCCTGCGGAGTGCTGCGTGGCCTGCGGGTGCTCGCCACCGTGGGCTCCCTCGGGTCGGACGGGCGGCGGCTAGGAGATGACGGCCTTGAGGGCGTCGCCCAGCGCCTCGGCCTCCTCGGCGTTGAGCTCGACGACGAGCCGGCCGCCACCCTCGAGCGGGACCCGCATGACGATGCCGCGGCCCTCCCTGGTGACCTCGAGCGGACCGTCGCCCGTCCGCGGCTTCATGGCCGCCATGCGCTGCACCTCCGAGCCAGGGCACTCCCGGCACCTCCGGTGGGCGCAGGGTCGTGCACGTGTGCGGACATCATCCCACGCCCGGCGCCCCGGCTGGCACGCTGCACCTCCGACTCCGCCTCGCCCCCGCCCGCCCGTTCCTCGTCCGTACCCGGAAGGACCGCCGTGACAGAGCCGCGCACCGCAGCGCCCGCCTCAGCGCCCGTCGTGCTGGAGACCGAGGGGGCCGTGGCGACCGTCGTCCTGGACCGCCCCGAGGCGATGAACGCGCTCACCCTCGCGGCGAAGACCGCGCTGCTCGACGCCCTGCGGGACGTGGCCGGCGACCCGGCGGTGCGCGCGGTCGTGCTGACCGGCCGGGGGCGGGCCTTCTGCGTCGGGCAGGACCTGCGCGAGCACGCGGAGCTCCTCGAGAGCGGCGACCCTCGGCCGCTGTCGACCGTGCAGGAGCACTACAACCCGGTGGTGACGGCGATCGCGACCATGCGCAAACCCGTCGTGGCGGCGGTGAACGGCACCGCCGCCGGGGCCGGGCTCGGCATCGCCTGCGCCTGCGACTTCCGCATCGGCGCCGCCGGGTCGCGCTACACGACCGCGTTCACCGGCATCGGCCTCACCGCCGACAGCGGGCTGTCCTGGACGTTGCCCCGGCTGGTCGGCACCGGGCGCGCGGCCGCGCTGCTGCTGCTCGCCGAGCCGTTCACCGCCGAGCAGGCGCTGGAGATGGGCATGCTCAACGCGGTCGTGCCCGCCGAGCAGGTGCTCCCGGCCGCGCAGGAGCTGGCCGCGCGCCTGGCCGCCGGGCCGACCGAGGCGTACGCGCTGGTCAAGGAGTCCCTGGCGTTCGCGAGCGACAGCGGCCTGCTCGCCGCGCTGGACCAGGAGGAGGAGCTGCAGGCGAAGGCCGGGCGGACGCAGGACCACGCGGACGCCGTCCGCGCGTTCCTCGCCAAGCGGCCGGCGGTGTTCCAGGGGCGCTGACCGCCTCGTGCGGAGGAGCCCGCCCCGCGGCGACGGGACGGACTCCTCACACCCGGCGCGCTACTTGCCGAGGAAGGCGATCAGTGCGTCGTTGAACTCCCTCGGGTGCGACGCGTTGACGCCGTGCGGCCCGCCCTGGACGACGACCAGCTCGGCGCCCTCGACCTGCTGGGCCGTGCGCGCGCCGCTGCCCTCGAGCGGGACGATCGCGTCGGCGTCGCCGTGGATCACGAGCGTCGGGACGTCGATCTTGTCGAGGTCGGCCCGGAAGTCGGTGCCGCCGAACGCCTTGACGCACTCGACCGTCGCGCGGGGCGACGCGAAGGCCGCGATCTGCCAGCAGAAGCGGCGGACCTGCTCACTGACCGTCTGCTTCCCGCCCGCCGCGAAGAAGCCCTCGAGGAAGCCGTCGAGGAAGGCGAGCCGGTCGCCCTGCACGCCGGCGAGGAAGCCGCTCACCGCCTCGTCGTCGAGCGGGCCCTCGGGGTTGTCGTCGGTCTTGCGCAGGAACGGCGGCACGGCGGCCGCGAACACGGCCTGCGCAATCCGCTCGCTGCCGCGCGTGCCGAGGTAGCGCGCGACCTCGCCGCCGCCCATCGAGAAGCCGACCAGGGTGACGTCGCGCAGGTCGAGCGCGCTCAGCAGCGCGTCGAGGTCCGCGGTGAAGGTGTCGTAGTCGTAGCCGCCGTACGGCTGCGACGACTCGCCGAAGCCGCGCCGGTCGTAGGTGACGACCCGGTAGCCCGCCTCGACGAGCGCCGGGACCTGCTCCTCCCAGGACCGGCCGGACAGCGGCCAGCCGTGGATGAGGACGACGGGGCGGCCGGCGCCCTGGTCGGTGTAGTGGATCTCGATCGGCGCGCCGTTCTCGGTGCCGACGGTCGCTCGGGGCATGGGGACGTCCTCCAGGGTCAGGGGTCTGTGGCCTGCGCGACAACCGCGCGGCGGGCTGAGCCCTTCCCGGTGTGCGGGGCGTCAGTCGGACCGGGGGCGGCCCGCCTCGACCCAGCGTGCGAAGCGGCGCAGCGACCACTGCATGCCGACCGCCGCCACGGGCTTCACCAGCGGCCAGCCCAGCCGCCCCAGGACGCCGAACGGCAGGTCGAGCTCCTCGGACCAGATGAACACCGACCCGCCGTCCGGGCGCGGCTCGACCTCCATCGCACCCGGTCCGCGCACGAGCGTTCCGGTGTGCAGGACCCGGCAGGACGTGGGCGGGTCCCAGCCGGTGATCTCCATGGTGTCGATGATGCGCACCGGGCCGATCCTCGTGATGGCTGTGGTCAGCGCACCGACGCCGCGCCCGCGGAAGCGGGTGGGCCAGACCCGGGTGCCGACCATCCACGCGCCCTGCCCCTCCCAGTCGGTGGCGGCGGCGAAGACCTCCTCCGGAGGCGCGTCGACGTCGACCCGCAGCGCGAGGGTGGCAGCCATGCTCGTGATCCTGCGGCCGGGCCCGCCGCGCCGCGAGCCGGGCTCGCCGGTCAGCGGGAGGACCGCGCTCCCCCGTCGCGCACCTCCGGCAGCACGGCGGTGTCGCTGGTCCCGTCCCGGCCCCGGTCGTCGGCCCGGTGGCCCGCCTCGTGGTCGTCGACCGCGCGGCCGCTCACGTGGTCGGCCACGTTGCCGGCCGTCGGCTCGCCCGGCACGCGCCCCTCCAGCGCGGCCAGCCGGCGGTCGCGGTCGGCCAGCTCCTCGGCCAGCCGGTCCAGCACGACGTCGACCTCGCGCATGCGGTAGCCCCGCAGCGCCATGCCGAAGCGCACGCCGCGGACGTCGTCCGGCGTCAGGGGCCCGGTCGGCAGCGCGAGGTCGGCGGCGTCCGGAGGCGCCGGGGCGAGCGCCTGGTCCTCGCGCGTGGCCAGCGCGGCGGCGAGGAACAGCGCGCCGAGCACGCCCAGGACCGCGAGCAGCGTCAGCACCCGAAGAGTCTGCCAGCCCCTCCCGGCGTCGCGGCCGACACGGGCGCGCTGGACGACGGCTCGGCGCGTCCGCCGGGCAGGAGGGGGCAGACCGGTGCTCGTGACCATCGACCTGGGCCTGCCCCTCGCCCCGGACACCCCGCCTGCCCCGCACACCGCCAGCGGCGAGGAGGTGGTGACGCGCGACCTGTCCGGGCTCGCGCCGCCGCCGCGACCAGCCCGCCGCTGGGTGCCGAAGCGCGTGGTCGTCACGCCCGCGGCGCTCGAGCACGCGCACGGGCGGCGGATCGTCGAGCGGGTCGAGTCGCTCGGGATCGAGGTCGAGCGGCTCAGGGCGAACCGGCTGACCGGCGTGAAGGGCGCCGACGAGCGGCAGACCTACGCCCGCGCCAAGGCGACGATGGCCGTCGTCGTGAGCCCGCCGTCACGACGCAAGCTCCAGCCCATCCCGCCCTCCGCGGACTGGCGCTTCGACCTCGGCGAGGGCTGCCTGGCGCACTGCCAGTACTGCTACCTCGCGGGGTCGCTCACCGGCCCGCCGGTGACGCGGGTCTACGCCGACCTCGACGACATCCTCGGCGGCCTCGCGCCGTACGTCGACACCGCCACCCGTCGTCCGGAGGAGGGCACGACCTTCGAGGCCTCCTGCTACACCGACCCGCTGGCGCTGGAGCACCTCACCGGCTCCTGGTCGCGCGCGGTCGAGTTCATCGGGCAGTGGGAGGCGCCCGTCCAGCTGCGCTGGACCACCAAGTACGACGACGTCGAGCCGTTCCTGCGGCTCGACCACCGCGGTCGCACCCGGGTGCGGCTCTCGGTCAACTGCCTGCCGGTGACGACCCGGTTCGAGGGCGGGACGTCGAAGATGGAGGACCGGCTCGCGGCGCTGCGCCGGCTGGCCGTGGCCGGCTACCCGGTCGGTCTCACCCTGGCGCCGCTCATGCCGCTGCCGGACTGGCGGGAGCACTACGGGCACCTGCTCGACCTGGTCGAGCAGGCCGTGGACGGCGTCGCGGGCCTCGACCTGACCGCAGAGCTGATCACCCACCGGTTCACGCCGGGCAGCAAGGAGGTGCTGCTCGGCTGGTACCCGCGCACGCAGCTGGAGATGGACGAGGCCCAGCGCACCCAGAAGCGCACGAAGTTCGGCTCGGTGAAGTACGTCTACCCCAAGGACGTCATGGCCGAGATGCGCGGCTGGTTCGACGAGCAGCTGGCGGCCCGGCTGCCGCAGTGCCGGGTCCTCTACTGGACCTGACGCGTACTGGACCTGACGCGGAACGTCTGGACCTGACGGGGAACGTCGAGGGTCAGGGTGCCGGCTCGACGTCGGCCTCGAGCACCTCGGCCAGCGAGGGCTCCAGGTGCGCCGGCTCCTGCAGCCCCGCCTCGACGAGGTCGAGCGCCTCGTCCACCGACCCGGCCCACTGCAGCGCCGCCACGGCCTGCGGCCGCACGAAGCCCCGCTCGACCATGAGGTCGATCTGGGCGCGCAGCGGCGCGAACAGGCCGTCGACGTCCAGGACGACGACGGGCTTGTCGTGCAGGCCCAGGCTGCGGGCCACCCACACCTCGGTGAGCTCCTCGAGCGTACCGATCCCGCCGGGCAGGGTGAGGAAGGCGTCGGCGCGCGCGTCCATCAGCCCTTTGCGCTCGCGCATGTCGCCGACGACGAGCAGCTCGTCGGCGTCGCGGTCGCCCACCTCGAGGTCGAGCAGCGCCCGCGGGATGACGCCGACCGTGTGCGCGCCCGCGGCCCGGGCCGCCCGCGCGACGGCACCCATGCAGGACAGGTCCCCGCCGCCGCTCACCAGCCCGTGCCCCCGCCGCCCGAGCTCCGTGCCGACCTGCGCGGCCAGCTCGACGTACGACGGGTCGATGCAGGTGCTGGAGGAGCAGTAGACGCAGACGGTGCCCACGCGCTGCGACAGTAGCGACGTCCGCCGGCAGACTCCCCGGGGACGCTAGGACTCCGGGCCGGCGGAGAGGTCCTCGCTGGGCTCGAGGTGGCCGTCGTCCACCGGGTCGGGCTGGTACTCGCCCTCGCGCTGCTGCCACGCCTTGTCGATGGCGGCCACGGCCTCGTCGACGTCGTCGGTGACGGTCAGCAGGTCGAGGTCCTCGGGCTTGATGTAGGCGTGCGCCAGCAGCGTGCCGCGCAGCCAGTCGACCATCGGCTGCCAGAACGTCGTGCCGAGCAGCACGACCGGGAACTCGTTGACCTTGCGCGTCTGGACCAGGGTCAACGCCTCGAACAGCTCGTCCATGGTGCCGAAGCCGCCGGGGAGGATGACGAACCCCTGGCTGTACTTCACGAACATCGTCTTGCGCGCGAAGAAGTACCGGAAGTTGATGCCCAGGTCGACCCACTCGTTGAGCGACTGCTCGAACGGCAGCTCGATGCCGAGCCCGACGCTGAGCCCGTCCGCCTCGGACGCTCCGCGGTTGGCCGATTCCATGGCGCCGGGACCGCCGCCAGTGATGACCGCCCAGCCGGCGCGGGCCAGCGCCGCCCCGAGCTCGCGCCCCAGCGCGTACTCGGGCGCGTCGCGCGGCGTCCGGGCGCTGCCGAAGACGCTGACCGCGCGGGGGAGCTCGGCGAGCAGGCCGAAGCCCTCCACGAACTCGGACTGGATGCGCAGGACCCGCCAGGGATCGGTGTGCACCCAGTCCGAGGGCCCCCGGACGTCGAGCAGCCGCTGATCCGTGGTCGACGCCTGCACCTGCCCCCGCCGCAGCGTGACGGGTCCGCGCTGCTTCTCCACCGGCCGATCGCCGCGGTCGGGCAGGCGCTCCGGGTCGATCGATGACATCGTGCGATCTTACCGAGCGATCTCGCGCCGTGCGGCTCCTGTGACAGCCCGTTCGCGCGTCCACCTGGAGGGGCAGTCCCGCGAGCGGCGACGCTGTGCATCGCGGCGGCTCCGCTGCGTCGCCCTGCTCCCCTAGGTTGGCGGTGTTCCCGAGACCTGCTGGAGGCCCTGGTCGTGCACGCTCCCCGCACCCTGCTCACCGCCGGCGTCGTCGGCGCCGCGCTCGCGCTCTCGGCTTGTACGGGCGCGCCGGACGACGCAGCCCGCACCGAGGCGCGGTCTGCGCCGGGCGCCTCGTCCGCGCAGCCGACGCTCGACCCGGAGGTGCTGGGCGGCGTCACGCCGTCGCCCGGTGAGCCCCTGCCCGAGCCCACCCTGTCGCCCGGCGAGAGCCCGGCGACGGTGCCGACGCAGGCCACGACGAAGCCGCTGGCGGAGCTGGCCGAGACGGACCTCGGGCAGTACCTGGCGCGCCCGGACGGGGCGTCCGCGGCGGAGGTGGACGCCGCCGTCGGGCGGCTGCGTGCCATGCCGGGCGTGCAGTCGGCCGGGGTGAACTCGGAGGGCCTCGTCGACCTGGTCTTCCTGGCCTCCTCGACGCCGCAGCAGCGCGCCGCTGCCCTGCAGGAGCTGGCGCGGCTGGGCGAGGTGGTGGAGGGCGTCTGAACCGTTGCTTCCACGCGGCAGACTCCGGTCGCCCGCCAGGGGCTCGCCCTCGGGCGTCGCAGCTCCGCTGAACGCCTCAGGGGCGACCCCGTCGTGGGGCCGCCCCTGAGGACGTGGTGCGGGTACTGCTGACCGGTCCTAGCGGATGGCGACCCGGAACGTCTGGCTCACGCCACCGACGTTCGTGATGTCGGTGCCGGTGCGGGCCGTGAAGTTGAACGTGCCGGTGCCCAGGAAGCGCCGGTTCACCGCGTAGATGCCGTCCGAGCGGACGCGGGCGACCGTGGCCAGGACGTTGCCGCGGTAGATCAACACCATCTGGTTCGTCCGGGCCGGGAGCACTCGGCCGGTGAAGCGGTAGGTGCGCGTCGCGAGGCGCTCGGCCCGCGCGCTCACCCGGCTGCGGACGAGGATGACGGCGCTCTGGGCGAACTGACCGCCCACGACCCGGGCCCGCAGACGGGTGTTGCCGCTCGGCACCAGGTTCTCGAAGTCGAGCGTGCCGAGAGCGCTGAGCGTGCCGGTCCGGACGACGCGGTAGGTCGTGTTCGGGCGGCTGTAGGCCTCTAGGACGATGTCCGCGTTGGCCGGTCCGGTCAGCGTCACGCTGCCGCGGCCGCCGGCCGTGATGATCGGCGTGTTGATTTCGACCGTCACCGTGCCTGTGGCGGGCGGCGGCGGCGGAGGTGCCAGGACGAAGATCGCACTGCCGGTGTCGGAGCAGTCACCTGCGGGCGGGGTGCCGCCGGGCCCGGCCGGGGCGTCGCACGCGGTCGTGGCCGCCGGAATCGTACCGGTGACCGTCAGGGTGCCGGCCACCGAGGACGTCGTCGTCACGTTCGCCGCGCCGGAGACGTTCGTGCTGACCGTCGCGGTCGCGCTCGTCGTGCCCGTGAAGCCGCCGACGCCCGACCTGCTGAACGTGACCGGCACCCCTTCGACGGGCGTGCCGTCCGCCGCGGTCACCGCTGCCGTGAACGTGCGGTTCGTGCCGACCGTCGTGGTCGCGCCGTCCGGGGTGACCACGACGAAGCGCGCCGCGGAAACCGGGTTGGCGAAGCGCAGCGTGCCGACGTCGGTGGCCGTCGTCCCCGTGACCCTGAAGGTGACGCTCAGGGGCTGCCTGACCGAAGGGGTTGGGTCCCGGACCACGACCTCGCAGGCGCTGTCGTTGGTGTCCGCCGTTGTACCGAGGTTGTCGGTCGTGCAGGTGCCCGCGGTCGCTCCCGCGTCGCCCAAACCTCCGGCGACCAGCGTGACGGTCTCATCGCCACTGCCGCCGGTCACCGCGAAGGTGACGGCGGTACCGACGGTCGTCGTCGCGGAACCGGTGTCGTCGACGACGGCCAGGAACCGGCGGTCCTCGTCCGTCTGGACGTTGTTGACGGCCACCTTGCTCGTCGCCACCGTGCTGGTGGCCGTGTCGTTGCCCTGCTTGACGACCTCGATCGTCCGGGTGCTCGTCGCGGTCTGCATGACCGGCGGCGCGGCCGCGTGCGCGGCACCGAGCAGGGCGGGGGTGCCGCCCACGAGGGTGACGGCCGCGAGGACCGGCACCCCGAGGCGCATCAACGCCTTGGTAGTTCGGAGCATGCACTGTCCTTTCTCGACAGCTCGCGGGCGCGTCGCCGCGCCCGACCAAAGACCGAGACTCGTCCGCCCCGGCCCCACTCCGCGTGCGGTCGTGGCGGGGGCACCTGATCAGCGTGTCCTCGACCCGACGGCGGCGGAGTCGTGCCGTGCACAGAGCCGACGTGCGGCCCTGCACCTCTCAGGACGACGGCCACTCGTCGTGGTCGCTCTGTCACGCACATCTGGTTGAGCAGACGCGCGGACACGAGAGGATCCCGGTCGGCCACCGCACGCTATCGGCTGGAGCCGCTCTGCGACAGGACGGTTGCGGAGGGTGTCGGCGGCGACGTCCGGAAAGGGGTCGACGCCGAGGGCGAAGAAGAACGTGAGGGTGACGGTGAGCTCGAGGCAGCGATGGCCTCAGTCGAGTCGGAGGGCGCCGGAGTCGCCGTGTCCGCGAGGGCTGGAGCGCTCACGGACGGCTGCGGTGCCGGAGCGGGCAAGGCCGCGGTGCGCACGGTCGTCGTGGCCGGCGGGCCGCTCGTGACCACGGCCCGCACCCGCCGCGGCGGCGAGCCTTCCGCCGGCCGCCGGACGGACCGGGGC
>JALYMN010000053.1 GCA_030773675.1 Actinomycetota bacterium | reverse complement strand
GCGCGTGCGCGACCTGCAGCACGCCGAGGTCGTCGCCGCGCCGGCCCACCACCTGCAGCCCGACCGGCAGACCGCGCACCGTGCCCGCCGGCACCGACGCCGCCGGGACGCCGAGCACGCTGACCAGGTAGGCCGAGCGCATCCAGCCCAGGTAGTCGGGCTGGTCGACCCCGCCCACGGACGCCGGCCACAGCGTGCCCACGTCAAACGGCAGCACCTGGCTCACCGGCAGGAGCAGGTACTCGTGCTCGGCGAGGAAGGCGCCGGCCGCGGCGATCAGCGCGGTGCGCCGCTGCACCGCCCGGCCGAGGTCGTCGGCGGTGACCGTGCGGCCGTAGGCCACGTTGCCGCGCACGTGCGCCGCGACGCGGTCGCCGGAGCGCTCCACCTCCTCCCCGATGGCGGTCGCCATGTGCCAGCCGCGCAGCACGCGGAAAACCTCGTCCGCCCCGGCGAGGTCCGGTGCGGCGTCGGCGAGGCGCACCCCGAGCGACTCCACGGCCGGTCGGGCCGCGTCGTACGCCTCGAGCACCTCCGGCTCGTAGGGCAGCCCCAGGTCGCCGCCCCACGCCATCGTCACGCCGCGCAGGTCGCGCTCCAGGTCCTGCAGGTACGTCGCCCCCGGCTCGGGCAGCGACAGCGGGTCGCGCAGGTCCGGCCCGGCGACAGCCGACAGCAGCAGCGCGGCGTCCGCGACCGTGCGGCCCATCGGGCCGAGCACCGACAGGTCGAACCAGGCGTCGCGGGTCGGCACGTTCGGCACCCGCCCCGGCGTCGGCCGGAGCCCGACCACGCCGCAGAAGCTCGCCGGGTTGCGCAGCGAGCCGCCCATGTCGCTGCCGTCGGCGAGCGCGACCATGCCCGTCGCCAGCGCTGCGGCAGCCCCGCCGCTGCTGCCGCCCGGGGTGCGCGACGGGTCGTGCGGGTTGCGGGTCGCGCCGAAGACGGCGTTGGTCGTCTGCGACCCGGCGACGAACTCCGGCACGTTGGTCTTGCCGACCCGCACGCCGCCGGCGGCGCGCACCCGCGCGGCGAGCACCGCGTCGACGTCCGGCACGTGGTCGCCGTGTCCGCCCGAGGTGGTCCGCAGGCCGACGGTGAGCAGCGGGTCCTTGTGGCCGACCGGCAGGCCGTGCAGCACCCCGACCGGGCCGGAGCGGACGAGCTGCTCGTCCAGCGCCGCCGCCTGCGCGGTCGCGCCCTCGGCGTCGAGCGTGACGACCGCGTTCACCACCGGGTCGACCTCGGCGACGCGGTCCAGGCAGGTGGCGAGCAGCTCGCGGGCGGACAGCTCCCGCGCCCGCAGCCGGCGCGCCAGCTCGGTGGCGGGCAGCAGCAGGAGGTCCTCGGTCACCCGCGCACGCTACGACCGGCCGGCAGGGAGGCCGCCAGAGGCAGCCGCCTACGGTCTGCGTCGTGCGTTCCCTCGTGCTCGTTCCCGGTCTCGGCTGCGACGACGACCTGTACGCGGAGCAGGTCCGGTCGCTCCGGGACGTCGTGCGGCCCGTCGTCCCGGACATCACGCCCGCCGCGACGGTCGCCGCGATGGGCCAAGCGGTGCTCGACGCCGCGCCGCCCTCGTTCACCCTGCTCGGCCTGTCGCTCGGCGGCTATGTCGCGCTCGAGGTGCTCCGCGCGGCGCCCGAGCGGGTCGAGGCGCTCGCCCTGCTCGACACCAGCGCCCGTCCGGAGCAGCCGGAGCAGACCGCGCGGCGGCGGGCGCTGCTCGCGCTGGCCGACGAGCAGGGGTACGACGCCGCGCTCGAGGTCCTCTGGCCGCTCGAGGTGGCGCCGTCCCGGGCCGCCGACGAGGCCCTGCACGCGCGCTTCCGGGCGATGATGACCCGCACCGGCGAGGAGGTGTTCCGTCGGCAGACCCGGGCGATCGTCGAGCGGCCGGACAGCCGCCCCGACCTCCCCGGTGTCGCGGTGCCGACGCTCGTGCTCTGCGGCCGCGACGACCGGATCACCCCGCTCGACGGCCACGAGGAGCTCGCGGCCGGCATCCCCGGCGCCGAGCTCGTCGTGCTCGACGACTGTGGGCACCTGTCGAGCTGGGAGCGCCCGGACGACGTCGACCGCGCCGTCCGCGGCTGGCTGGCCCGGTAGCGGCTACGCCGGCGGCCGCCGCCCGATGGTCACGGGCACGGGGCCCGGCTCCTGCGGGCTGAAGAAGTCGTTGCCCTTGTCGTCGACGACGACGAACGCGGGGAAGTCCTCGACCTCGATCCGCCAGACCGCCTCCATCCCGAGCTCGGGGTGGTCGATGACCTCGACCTTGCGGATGCACTCCTGGGCCAGCCGGGCGGCCGGACCGCCGATGGAGCCGAGGTAGAAGCCGCCGTGCTCCTTGCACGAGTCGGTCACCACGCTGCTGCGGTTGCCCTTGGCGAGCATCACCAGTGAGCCGCCCGCCGCCTGCAGCCGGGGCACGTAGGCGTCCATCCGCCCGCCGGTGGTGGGTCCGAACGACCCCGACGGCATGCCGTCCGGGGTCTTGGCCGGCCCGGCGTAGTAGACAGCGTGCTCGCGCAGGTACGCGGGCAGCGGCTGCCCGGCGTCGAGCAGCGCGGCGAACTCCGCGTGGGCGATGTCCCGGGCGACCACGAGCGGGCCCGTGAGGGACACCCGCGTGGTGACCGGCAGCCGCGACAGCTGCGCGCGCACCTCGTCCATCGGACGGGTCAGGTCGACCCGCACGACGTCGTCGCCGAGCGAGTCCTCGGTCACCTCGGGCAGGAAGCGCGCCGGATCGGTCTCGAGCTCCTCGAGCCACACCCCGTCGGCGTCGATCCGGGCCCTGGCCTGCCGGTCGGCCGAGCACGAGACGGCGATCGCCACCGGGCACGAGCCGCCGTGCCGCGGCAGCCGCACCACGCGGACGTCGTGGCAGAACCACTTGCCGCCGAACTGCGCGCCGAAGCCGAGCCGCTGGGTCAGCAGGTGCACCTGCGCCTCGAGCTCGACGTCGCGGAAGCCGTGCCCGCTCGGCGAGCCCGACGTCGGGAGCGTGTCGAGGGCGCGGGCGGTGGCGAGCTTCGCGGTCTTGAGCGTGTGCTCGGCCGACGTCCCGCCGATCACCACCGCCAGGTGGTACGGCGGGCAGGCCGCCGTACCGATCGAGGCGATCTTCTCCTCGAGGAACCGCATCATCGACGCCGGGTTGAGCAGCGCCTTTGTCTCCTGGTAGAGGAACGACTTGTTCGCCGACCCGCCGCCCTTGGCCATGAACAGGAAGTCGTACGCCGCGCCGTCGCCGGCGAGGAGCTCGATCTGCGCCGGGAGGTTCGTGCCGGTGTTGCGCTCCTCCCACATCGTCAGCGGCGCCATCTGCGAGTAGCGGAGGTTGAGCGTGGTGTAGGCGTCGAAGATGCCGCGCGAGAGGTGCTCGGCGTCGCGGCCCTGCGTCAGCACCGACTGGCCTCGGGTGCCCATCACGATCGCGGTGCCGGTGTCCTGGCACATCGGCAGCACGCCGCCGGAGGCGATCGCGGCGTTCTTCAGCAGGTCCAGCGCGACGAACCGGTCGTTGGGCGAGGACTCGGGGTCGTCGTAGATGCGCCGCAGCGAGGCCAGGTGCGACGTCCGCAGCAGGTGCGACACGTCGCGCACGGCCGTCGCGGCGAGCAGCCGCAGCGCCTCCGGCTCAACCTGCAGGAACTGCCGGCCGAGCGCGGACGCGGTCGAGACGCCCTCGGCGGTGAGGCGCCGGTACGGCGTCTCGTCCGGCCCCAGCGGCAGCAGGGGGGTGTAGGTGAACTCGGGCACGGCGGGCTCCTCCGCTCAGCACCCCGCGAACCGCGGGGTGCGCCGCTCCACGAAGGCCCGGGAGGCCTCCGCGTGGTCGGCGGTCGACTTGGTGGCGACGTGGTGAGCGACCTCGACGTCCATGAACGCCTCGAGGTCGGTGGACAGGGCGAGGCCGAGGTTGCGCTTCATCAGCCCGAGCGCGACCCGGGGACCGGCGGCCAGCCGGCGGGCCCGGTCGAGGACCTCGGCCTCGAGCCGCTCGGCCGGCAGCAGCGCGTTGACCAGCCCGAGCGCGAGCGCGGTCTCCGCGTCGACCCGGTCTGCGAAGAACATCAGCTCGCGGGCCCGGGCGGTGCCGACCAGCCGGGTGAGCTGCCAGGCCACGCCGTAGTCGCCGGACAGGCCGACCCGGGCGAACGAGGTGGTGAGCAGCGTGCGCTCGCAGCCGTAGCGCAGGTCACAGGCCAGCGCCAGGCCGAGCCCCCCGCCGGCGGCCGGGCCGGGCAGCGCGGCGAGCGTCGGCTTGGGCATGCGCCACAGCCGGC
>JALYMN010000052.1 GCA_030773675.1 Actinomycetota bacterium | reverse complement strand
AGCAGCGCGACGACCATCGCGACGACCGCCAGCCGCGCCGCCCGCGCCCCCGGGCCCAGCACCGGCCAGGACAGGTAGGTCAGCCAGCCGACCAGGCCGAGCACGAGCACGAGGCAGGCCAGCCCGGCCGCCGGCGGCAGCAGGCCCGCGCCGAGGAGCAGGGCGAGCACGACGACCAGCGGCACCCAGCGCGGGCGCAGCGACAGCCAGGCCAGGGGGACGGCGCTGCGCTGCTCGACGGCGGCGCGCAGTCCGGGGCGCGGACGGTCGGGTCGGGCGCTGGACACCTCCCCAGCCTGGCAGCCGGACCGTGCCGACCGCCGCACTAGCCTCGCCCGGGTGCTGGTGGTGACCCGCTTCGACGTCCCGGAAGCCGAGGGGGCGGCGTTCCTGCCGCGGGCGCAGGCCGCGCTCGCGGCGTTCGCCGGGCGGCCGGGCTACGTCCGCGGCCGGGTCGGGCGCGCCGCCGACGACCCGACGGCGTGGGTGCTCACCACGGAGTGGGAGGGCGTGGGGGCCTACCGGCGCAGCCTGTCGGCGTACGAGGTGAGGGTCGAGGCGGCGCCGCTGCTCGCGCTCGGCCGCGACGAGCCGAGCGCGTTCGAGGTGCTCGCGTCCTCCGAGGGGACGTCGTCGGCGCGGGCGGGCCCCTCGCGGCGGGCCCGCGACGCCGGCGTGGTGGGGCTGCGCGACGCCGCCGGCCCCGACGTGCCGAGCGACCTCTAGCCCTGCGGAGGCTGGGTAGCCTGGCCGCTCCCCGACAGCCAGCCGGACGGAGCCTCCCGTGGCGAGCAAGACCTCTGACCGCATGGACACGATCGTCAGCCTGGCCAAGCGCCGCGGGCTGGTGTTCCCCAGCAGCGAGATCTACGGCGGTCTGCGCGCCTCCTGGGACTACGGACCGCTCGGCGTCGAGCTGAAGAACAACGTGAAGCGGCAGTGGTGGCGGACCGTCGTCCAGGGCCGCGACGACGTCGTCGGGCTCGACAGCTGCGTCATCCTCGCCCGCGAGGTGTGGGAGACGTCCGGCCACGTCGCGACGTTCACCGACCCGCTCACCGAGTGCACCTCGTGCCACAAGCGTTTCCGCGCCGACCACCTCGAGGAGCAGTCGGGCAAGCCGCTCCAGGACCTCGCCTGCCCCAACTGCGGCAACCGCGGCACCTTCACCGAGCCGCGCAACTTCAGTGGGCTGCTGAAGACCTACCTAGGACCCGTGGAGGACGAGTCGGGCCTGGCCTACCTGCGCCCGGAGACCGCACAGGGAATTTTCATCAACTACGCGAACGTGCAGCAGAGCGCGCGCAAGAAGCCGCCGTTCGGCATCGGCCAGATCGGCAAGAGCTTCCGCAACGAGATCACGCCGGGCAACTTCATCTTCCGTACTCGCGAGTTCGAGCAGATGGAGATGGAGTTCTTCGTGAAGCCCGGTGAGGACGCCGAGTGGCACTCGTACTGGATCGACGAGCGCATGCGCTGGTACACGGGGCTCGGCCTGAAGGCCGACAACCTCCGGGTCTACGAGCACCCGCAGGAGAAGCTGTCGCACTACTCGACGCGCACCGTCGACATCGAGTACCGCTTCGACTTCGCCGGCCTCGAGTGGGGCGAGCTCGAGGGCATCGCCAACCGCACCGACTACGACCTGCGCGTGCACTCCGAGGCGAGCGGCACCGACCTCGCGTACTTCGACCAGGAGAGCGGCGAGCGCTGGCGCCCGTACGTCATCGAGCCGGCGGCCGGGGTCGACCGCTGCGCGCTCACCTTCCTGCTCGACGCGTACACCGAGGACGAGGCGCCCAACGCCAAGGGCGGCGTCGACAAACGCGTCGTGCTGCGGCTCGACCCGCGGCTCGCGCCGGTGAAGGCCGCCGTGCTGCCGCTGTCGCGCAACGCCGACCTGTCGCCCGCCGCCCGCTCGCTCGCGTCCGACCTGCGGCAGCACTGGAACGTCGACTTCGACGACGCGGGCGCCATCGGGCGCCGCTACCGCCGGCAGGACGAGATCGGGACGCCGTACTGCGTGACGGTTGACTTCGACACGCTGCAGGACCAGGCGGTCACGGTGCGCGAGCGGGACGCGATGACGCAGGAGAGGGTCGGCCTGGACCAGGTCCAGCGCTACCTCGCCGACAAGCTCGGCCCGGTCTGACGCGGCGTCCTGGCGCTCGTGCGCCCGTAGCGACAGCGGCGCGGCTGGCTGACGTCGCCCCGAGCGCACAAGCGCTGCCGTCTGTCGGCTTGTGCGCCGGCAGCGACACCGGCGCGGCCTGCTGGCGTCGCTCCGAGCGCACAAGCAGCGTCGTACGTCGCCTCGTGCGCGCGCAGCGACGTCTGCAACTCCGGCGGACGTCTCTGTGGCGCAGAAGGCGGTTGCGGACAGACCGAACCGAGTCCGCCGCGCGGAGGAGTCTGCGCAGGTGTCCCTCGTCCTCAGCCGCGCCGAGGCGCTGGCGTCGGGGCAGAGCGCCCGGCAGGTCGACGCCCTGGTGCGTTCCGGGCGCTGGCTCGCGCTCCGTCGCGGGATCTACTTGACGCAGCCCGCCCTGCCGGCCGACCCCGCCGTCCGGCACGCCCTCAAGATCAGGGCCGCGGCGCTGGCGACCGGCGTCCCGTGCGTCGGCAGCTCGACCTCGGCCGCCGTCGTCCACCGCCTGCCGCTGCTCGTCCCGCACCCCGGGCCGCCCGTGCTCACCCGCCTGCGCCACGCACGGCAGGAACGGCCCAACGGCAGGGCGGCCGGGGCCCTCGTGGCACAGCTGCCGCCGCAGCACTGCACCGTCGTGCAC
>JALYMN010000051.1 GCA_030773675.1 Actinomycetota bacterium | reverse complement strand
TGCGCACCGACCTGGTCACCGACGCCTTGGATATGGCCCTCACGCACCGCCGGCCCGACCCGGGCGTCATCTTTCACAGCGACCGCGGCACGCAATACACCGCCGGCAGCTTCGCGACCTACTGCCGCAATCACAACATCCGCCGATCCCTCGGACGCACCGGAATCTGCTACGACGCGCTCGCCCAATCGTTCTTCGCCGCACTCAAGAACGAACTCGTCCACCGCGTCGTGTTCCCGACCCGCGACAAAGCCCGGCAAGCCATTGTCGAGTACATCGAAGTGTTCTACAATCGCCGCCGGCTGCACTCCGGTCTGGGCTACAAGACGCCACTGGAAGTCGCCACGGAGTTCAAGCGAGACCGCTCACTCGCCGCCTGATGACACAGCCAATGTCGCTGTCCGGGAAGACGGAACCCCATCACGCTGGGCCTGGGAGTGATGTCCCTGCTCACCGGCGGGGGGCCGGGGCCGGTCGGGCTGCTCGGCGCCGCCGTGACGCTCACGCTGGGCGGGGCCCTGGGCCGCGACCGCTGGCTGAGCCGGCAGGTGTCGGCGTACGACCTCGTGTGTCGGTCGGTGTACGACCTGACGTGTCGGTCCCGGCGGGGGGATCATGACACGGGGGTGGGGGTCGGGGTGAGGGTGGCGCGCTCTTTGAGCCGGTAGCTGGGGCCGTTGATGCTCAAAACGTCGCAGTGGTGCAGGAGCCGGTCGAGGATGGCGGTGGCGAGGACGTCGTCGGCGAAGACGCTGCCCCACTCGCTGAAGGCTTTGTTGCTGGTGAGGATGATGCTGCCGCGTTCGTAGCGACGGCTGATGAGTTGGAAGACCATGTTCGCGGCGGTCCGGTCGAGTGGGAGGTAGCCGACCTCGTCGAGGACGAGAACGGCGGGGCGCAGATAGGTCTGGAGCTTCTTGGCGAACCGGCCGGCGTTCGGCGGCGCGGAGTTGGCGGACGGCCTCGTCGAGGCTGGTGAAGTAGATGGAGTAGCCGGCGCTGCAGGCGCCCACAGCGAGCGCGACGGCGAGTGGGTCTTGCCGACGCCGGGCGGGCCGAGCAGGGCGATGTTGCTGTGCGCGGCGACGAAGCCGAGCGCGGCGAGGTCGCGGACCTTGCGGGCGTCGAGGTCGGGTTGGAAGGCGAAGTCGAACGCGTCGAGGCCTTTGTGGTGCGGCAGGCCGGACAGGTTGAGCGCGGCGCGGACCGGCGGCCTTCGCGCAGGCCGACTTCCTCGCCGAGCAGCAGGTCGACGAAGTCGAGGTAGCCCATGGTGTCGGCCTCGGCGCGGGCGACCAGGGTGTCCAGGTGCTCGGACAGGTGCGGCAGGGTCAGCCGGGCGGCGTGCCCGCGGATCCGGGTGGTCAGGAGTTCGCTCATGACGCCCTCCGCTGCC
Organism: Actinomycetota bacterium; assembly: GCA_030773675.1. The sequence goes on along the minus strand of JALYMN010000051.1, from coordinate 3,926 downwards.
CGGCAGACGGCTCGGCAGAGGGCCGCGCGGTCAGTCCGGCCGCGTCGTCGTAGCTGGCCAAGGGCCGGCTCCGACCGGGGTGGCGACGGCGGGCCGGGACACAGCAGCCCGGCCAGTGGCGCGCGCTCGCCCTCGTCGGGCACGTGCCGGTCGCCCCGGTCGCCCCGCTCGCTCTGGCCGGTGCGGTCGGGTGGCGGGTCGAGCGTGACGGCGCGGGTGTGCCCGTCGGGCAGGCCGGCCCAGTGCGCCGGGTCGGCGACCAGGCTGCCTCGCCAGCGCGCCCGCGGATGCGCGGCGAGCTGGATCGGCGGGCCGTCGATCGCGAGCCGGTGGATGGTGAGCGTGTCGGCGGACACGCGGACCTCGACGCGCTGGTCGACCCGGGCGGCGCGGCCGTCGGCGGCGCGAGCCGGGACCGAGTAGCTCGACCCGTCGAAGCTGATCCGGCAGTCCCGCCCGACCCGGCGCAGGTGCCGGTCGGTGACCAGATAGGGCAGCGCGGGCAGCGGCCGCAGCGCCCAATGGTCGGTCTGCGCGCGCTCGCCGATGAGCTGTCCGTGGGTGCGGTGCACCTGCGCGCGGCGCAGTGGCACCCAGGCGGCGAACGCCGCGTCCAGGTCGGCCAGCGAGGCGAAGCTGCGCCCGGCCAGGACGTGGTCGCGCACGATCGCGACCTGCCGCTCCACCCGGCCCTTGCCGGTGGGCCGATACGCGGTGAAGCCGTGCTCGGCGACCAGCCGCTCGTGAATCACGCTGGCCTTCAACGCCCGGTCGGCGCGCAGCCACGCGTCGATCAGCGGCGCGACCGCATCGACCTTGCGCTCCACCGTGCCTCGGCGGGAGGGCGCGGCCGGCGGCCCAGCCGGACCCTCGTCGGACAGGTACTTGCGCACCGTGCGCCAGTCCAGACCGACCTGATCGGCGATCTCTCGCCAGGTCGCTCCGGCCTCACGCAACGGCTTGTAACGGCGTAGGTCCATCCATGCCTCCACAGGCAGGATCACGGGCGGCCACCCTTCGGCGTCGTCTGCTTGGCGGCTGACGAGCCGAAGGGTGGTCCTCCTCAACGACGAGTCGAACTGACACACCGGAACCGAACGACAGAAGCTCGTACGCGGACCTACACGTGAGCCCGTACGCGGACAGCAGGTCGCGCGGCGCGAGCAACGCATGCTCGAGGAGTTCCCGACCGTGGCGGAGCTGCTCGCCCTGGCCGTCGGCGCGGGCGAGGGTCCGGTGGGAGCGCTCGAGCGGGGTCACCGCATCTCCTCCGGCGAGCTCAGCCGCGAGCTCGGCCGCGCGCTCGCCGAGGCCCGAGCGGGCGCGACGCTCGTCCAGGCGCTGGAGCACCTGGCCCGGCGCACCTCGCTGCCGCCGCTGGCCCGGTTCGTCGACGGCGTCTCCATCGCGGTTGAGCGCGGAACGCCGCTGGCCGACGTGCTGCGCGCTCAAGCCGTCGACGTCCGCGAAGCCGGCCGCCGGCAGCTGCTCGAGAGCGCCGGACGCAAAGAGATCGTGATGATGATCGCAAGCGTGACGCTTGCCCGGTCCTGCTCCCCTTGCGTCAGGAGCACTCATGCTCGCCACCGACACCGCCCAGCGGCTCCCGCAGGACCCCCGCCTGGGCGACCCGGATCGACCTTGAACCGGGCGACGCGGCGCGCTACTACACCCTCCGAGGAGCGGACGGTGTCTCACGTGTCGCTGCAGATCGCCGGCTGCCGCGCGCCGGGACAGCCGCTCGACGCCGGCCTGCAGCTGACCGCGACCTACGGCCGAGTTCCTGACGCCGCAGCAGGCCCGCGAGGTCGCTCGGCACCTGCTCGAGCTGGCCGAGGTGGTCGAGCGTGGCTGACAGCGCGCTCAGCCCCTTCGAGCTGCAGCGGGCGCATCGTCAGCTCCGCGACCGGAAGGCTCTCGCTGATGCCTCCCCGCCCGCCGTCACGCCCTACCCGGCGTGGTGCGCGTTGCCTGCCGGCCAGGCCTATGGCGCTCGCCGGTATCCGCGCCGCGCTCGCTCTCCCGCCGTCGTAAAACGCCGGCGGCTCGAGGCTGACCTCGCCCTCGGGGCTGCTCTTGGTCTTTGCTCGACGTAAGCGCCGCGGGGTCCGCGGTCGACGAGTTGCTGCCGGAAGTGCACCACCGACGCACACCTCGTGGTCGCGGTACGGACGTCGTAGCTGTCGCCACCGGGGTCGCTGCCGGCGCTGCTGGCCGCGGCCGACCTTGCTCGACAAGGTCACCGCCAACCGCGAGCACCGCGCGGTTTACACCGTTGCGTACGGCCGAGTTTCTTGGTGGTGGAGTGCTCGGCGTGCGGTCGCCAAACACGGGCGCGCAGCACGCCGCGGAGGGATGCCGCGTGAGCGGCGTTCTTACCGCGCCGCGGCTCGTGCCCGCTACGTGCCGGGCTGCTCCACGATTCGCATGACCCGCTCGCAGACGTAGATGCGCCCGTAGTTGCTGCCGGTTATCTCCTTGAGGATGCCGAGGCGCTCCAGGCGGCTGACCGCTCTAGCTGCTGGTGGGTACGTGACGTTGTGCAAGGCTGCGGCTTCGGTGGGGGTTATCACTGGGTAGCCGATTAGGTCCTCAACGATCTCAAGAACGACACCCCTTGCCCTATCTTCTCGTAGGACCTCCAGGAACTCTGCCCGGGCAGTCATCAACGCCTCGATACGTCGGACTGCGTCCTCGGCTTGCGCCATGACCGCCTCAAAGAAGAAGCACAGCCACGGCGCGTAGTCACCGGTCCGGCTGACGGCGAGGAGCGCGTCCTTGTACGCGTCCTTACGCGGTTCAAACCAAGGTGACAAGTTGAGCACCGGGTATCTCATTGCTCCCGCGTCGACTAGTTGCAGCGTGACAATAAGACGCCCCAAGCGCCCGTTGCCGTCGCTGAACGGGTGGAGAGTCTCGAACTGGTAGTGCCCGAGTGCCGCTTTCACTAGCAGCGGAGTGTGGTCGTTAGCGTTGATCCACTTCTCCCAGTCGCTGACGCCCTGGACCAACACATCGCCCGCCGGGGGCGGCACGAAGCGTGACCGCTCGATCCCGAGCTTCCGCTCCCCGATGTAGACCTGACCAGTCCTGAGCTGGCCAGCGTCGTACCCGTCCCCCCTTGTGCCCTCGACGATGATCGCCTGCAGCGGAGCGATAAGGTTGAGGCAGATGGGACGCTCCTTGATCAACTCGAGCCCTCGCTCAGCTGCCCTGACGTAGTTGAGGATCTCCCGAACTTCGGCTGACCGCTTCCGCTCCTCCAGGTAGTCAGCAGCTAGCACCTCATGGAACGGGGCGTACGTGCCCTCGAGCGCGGACGTGCTGACCGCCTCGCGGTACAGCGACGGGCGCACGAGGAGCGCGGGGTTGGGCAGTCGCGTCGCTGCCGCATCCAGCCTGCCAACCGCCCGATCTGCCTCAGTCATCAACTTGATCGTCAGGCCATCGAGGGGCACCTCCGACGGAAGCGGGTGTGGCACGAAGGCGAAGTGCTCGTAGTCACGGCCGAGGTAGGCGTCATGCCCACGAACCGGGGCGAGCTGCCCCACCGGGCTGTCTCGGAAGGCTGCGACGTCCATGGGCGCTCCGGCTAGAGGTATGAATCCACTTGATGTGATTCATAGGTTCTAGGCTCAGACTATAGATCGTGGGGGGCTGATCTATAGGTTGCACGCGCGTGGTACAAGCTCCCCCCTCGTTCAGGGCCGACATGGACGACGGTCCGAGCCGCTGCCCGCTTGTCACTCTCTTGCGCGCCGCCCTCGGCCGCCTGGTGCTGGCCCTGGTCTTGGCGCGATCGCGCTGCTGCTGGCCAGCACCGTCGTCGACAACATGCTCGAGCGCATGGACGCCGGTTCGGCTCAGCTGCAGCCCGCGCGCCCGTAGGCATCCGATCGGTCTACGGCCAACGCGGCGGCGCCGCC
>JALYMN010000050.1 GCA_030773675.1 Actinomycetota bacterium | reverse complement strand
AGGTGCTTGGAGCCCATGACGACGTACGCGCCGCCGTAGGCCTTGCGGGTGATGACCGTGACGAGCGGGACGGTCGCCTCCGAGTAGGCGAACAGCAGCTTCGCGCCGCGGCGGATGATGCCCGCGTGCTCCTGTCCGACGCCGGGCAGGTAGCCGGGCACGTCGACGAACGTGACGACCGGGATCCCGAACGCGTCGCAGGTGCGGACGAACCGGGCCGCCTTCTCGGCGGAGTCGATGTCGAGGGTGCCCGCGACGTGCATCGGGTTGTTGCCGACGACGCCGACGCTGTGGCCCTCCACCCGGCCGAACCCGCAGACGACGTTCTGCGCCCACAGCTCCTGCACCTCGAGGAACTCGCCGTCGTCGAGGACGTGCTCGATGACCCGGTGCATGTCGTACGGCGCGTTGTTGCTGTCCGGGATGAAGGTGTCGAGCTCGAGGTCGAGCGGCTCGTCGAGGGCGTCGGGCGCGTCGAAGACGGGCGGCTCGGCGAGGTTGTTGCTCGGCAGGTGGCTCAGCAGCGTCTTGGCGAGCTCGATCGCCTCCTGCTCGTCGGCGCTCATGAAGTGCGCCACGCCACTCTTGCTGTTGTGCGCGCGGGCGCCGCCGAGGTCCTCGATGGAGATGTCCTCGCCGGTGACGGTCTTGATGACGTCCGGCCCGGTGATCATCATGGCGCTGCCCTGGTCGACCATGAGGGTGAAGTCGGTGAGGGCGGGCGAGTACACGTGGCCGCCGGCGCAGTTGCCGAGGACGAGGCTGATCTGCGGGACCACGCCGGACGCGAGAGTGTTGCGGTAGAAGATTTCGCCGTACAGCGCCAGGCCCATGATCCCCTCCTGGATCCGGGCGCCGGAGCCCTCGTTGATGCCCACGACCGGGCAGCCGGTCTTGAGCGCGAGGTCCATGACCTTGACGATCTTCTGGCCGTAGACCTCGCCGAGCGCGCCGCCGAAGACGGCGGCGTCCTGGCTGAAGACGCAGACCGGACGGCCGTCGACCGTCCCGTAGCCGGTGATCACGCCGTCGCCGGCCGGGCGCCGCGCGTCGAGGCCGAAGTCGCGGGCCCGGTGGCGGGTGAGGGCGTCGAGCTCGACGAAGCTGCCCTCGTCGAGCAGGGCGGCGATGCGCTCCCGCGCGCTGAGCTTGCCCTGCTCGCGGCGCCGGGCCATGACGGCCTCGTTGCCGGGGTGCTGCGCGAGCTCGTTGCGGCGGCGCAGCTCGGCCAGCTTGCCCGCGGTGGTGTGCAGGTCGACGGCGGGGGCGGGGTGCGGGTGGTCCTCGGCGCGGTCGTCCACGGGCTCAGCGGTCACGGGGCGGAGGCTACCGAGCAGGGCGCGCTCGCCGGCCCCCGCCTGCCGGGCAGACTGCACCGGCATGTACGGCGACCTCGACCGCCCGCCGCTGCGCGGACACGCCCTGACCCGGGCGCTCGCGCCGGACGGCTGGCAGGTGGAGGTGCGCGAGGAGACCGGGTCGACGAACGCCGTCGTCGCCGAGCGGGCGCGCGCCGGAGCGGCAGCCGGGCTCGTCGTCGTCGCCGAGCGGCAGACCGCGGGGCGGGGCCGGTTCGGGCGCTCGTGGATATCGCCGCCGCGCGCCGGGCTCACCTTCTCCGTGCTGCTGCGCCCCCAGCTGCCGGCCGAGCGCTGGGGGTGGCTGCCGCTGTGGGGCGGGCTCGCGGTCGCCGAGGCGCTGCGCGAGCGCTGCCGGGTGGACGCGGTCCTCAAGTGGCCGAACGACGTGCTCCTGCGGTCGGACGACGGCGCGGAGCGCAAGGTCTGCGGCCTGCTGGCGGAGGTGCCGCTGCCGGGCGCGCTGGTGCTCGGCGTGGGGCTTAACATCACCACCCGGCCCGAGGAGCTGCCAGACGCGCAGGCCACCTCCCTGCGCATCGCCGGTGCGGCCACGACCGACCGGGACACCCTGCTGCGCGCGGTGCTGCGCAGCCTGACCGGCGTGCTCGCGGACGCCGACCCGGACGCCTACCGGGCGCGCTGCGCCACCCTCGGCCGCCGGGTGCGGCTGGAGCTGCCGGCCGGGGCTGTGGAGGGGGTCGCCGAGTCCGTCGACGACACGGGCCGGCTCGTCGTCGACGGGGCGCCGTACAGCGCCGGGGACGTGGTGCACCTGCGGGCACCTGCAGCCGACACCGACAGCTCCGGCGGCTGACACGCCGCGTCGCAGCTCCACGCCTGCGGGGCTGGCGCAGACGCTGCGCCTCCGCGCCGCGGCGACAGCTCTCCGGTCGAGGACCGGCTAGCGGACGACTTCGCCGTCGACGGTGCGTGCGGACTCCGGGTAGGGCGGCCAGTCGCCCTGCGGAGCCCGCACCCGCGCGAGCTTGCGCTCCTGCGCCCGGGCCCCGGCGCGCTCGCCCGGCCCGCCGGCGTTGACCCCGATGCACGTGAGCACCGCGAGCAGGCCGCAGCCGACGCACAGCGCGGCCGCGGGCAGGCCGGGCGGCATGAGCAGCACCGAGGCGGGGACGCCGGCGGCGGCCAGCCCGCGCAGCCCGAAGTACGCCTTCTGCCGGCGGTCCAGCTGCACGGCTCGACGGTAGACCTCCGGACGCCTCGCGGCGAGTGGGCGTCCGCAGGGTGCTGCCCGGTGCGAGGACGGTCAGCCGCTCGCCGACAGGGGCTCCGGGCGTCCGGCGACCTCGCGCCCCTCTGCGGAGGTCGCCGCGGGCGCGAGCCGTCTGGGCAGCGGGGGCAGGTCGCGCCGCGCCTCGGCCAGCCAGCGGTGCGCGTAGGCGACGTACTGCTCGTCGAGCAGCCACCTGCGCGCCCAGCGGCGCTGCAGCACCTGCGGCGCCAGCCCGCCGGCGAGCGCGTAGGGGACCGCTCTGGACGGCTCGACCAGCCCGTGGGGGAGCAGCCGGAAGGGCAGCAGGACGTTGTCCCAACGCCGTCCGCCGTTCTGCTGGCGCCTGACCCACTGGCCGAGCATGAGCCGGTCCAGGCGTTCGGTCAGCCCCGCCGCCGCGCCGATGCGGTCCAGGGAGGCGGCCAGCAGGTCCAGCTCGGACAGGGCCAGGTCGAGCCGGCCGCGGGACATGCCGCCGTCGTGCTCGACGTAGCCGACGAGCGGCCGGTCGACGACGGCGAGCGGCGCCGCGGCGGCGAGCCGCGCCCAGAGGTCCCAGTCGGCGTACATCGACAGCGCCGGGTCGAAGCCGCCGAGGGACAGCGCCAGCTCGCGGTCGGCGAGCACCCCGCTGCCGCCGCCGGTCACGACGTTGACGCGCAGCAGGTCGGCCAGCACGGTCTCCGGCCGCGGGCAGCGGCGGACGCGCGTCAGGTGCAGGTCGCTGTCGACGTAGACCGACCCGCCGTTGCTCCACAGCGCGCCCGGCGCGGCGGCCAGCGCCGCGAGCTGCAGCCGCAGCTTGGCCGGGTCCCACACGTCGTCGTCGTCGCACCAGGCGACCCACCTGCCGCGGGCCGCCGCCGTGCCGGTGTTGCGCGCGTGCGCCACCCCGCGCGGGCGCTCGTGGCGCAGCACGCGCAGCCGGGGATCGGCGCAGCGGGCGAGCACGTCCTGGGTCTCGTCCGGCGAGCCGTCGTCCACGACGAGCAGCTCGAGGTCGGCCACGTCCTGGCGCAGCACCGACGCGAGCAGGCGGGGGAGCATCGCCGCGCGCCCGTGGGTCGGGACGACGACGCTGACCAGCGGCGGCCTCACCGCAGGTTTCCCGCGGTGACCACCCAGCGGCCCTGCGCGGCCAGCAGCCGGTCCGGGCGGGCCTGCGTGCTGCCCTCGAGCCGCAGCCGGGCGGCCGCGTGCTCCCAGACGAGCGTCTCGTAGGACGTGCCGGCCCAGACGTTGACCAGGTACTCGCCGGGCATCAGCAGCGGGGGCAGGGTGAGCCGCACGCGGTACCGCCCCGGCTCGTGCAGCAGGCCGGGGCCTTCCTCGGCGGTGTCCGACAGGGCCTCGTCGAGCAGGCGGACGCCGGTGAGCGTCTCCACGCTCACCGCGAGGTCCAGCGCCCGCTGCGGCTCCCGGACGTCGAGCTCGACCTCGACGTCGACGGGGTCCTCCCGGCGGATCCGCCCGGCGGAGGCGCGGCGGCCGCTGCGCAGCGCAACGGCCACGAGACCGACCGGGGCGGCCTCGTCGACCGCGAAGGTGCGGCTGCCGGCGTCCGGCGTGGCCTCCTCGAGGTAGGCGCCCACGACGTCGGCGGTCGGGCCGGTCCGGCGCACGCGTCCGGCGTCCAGCCACAGGGCGCTGTCGCAGAGCCGGGTGACCGCATCCAGGTTGTGGCTGATGAACACGACGGTCCGGCCGGAGCGCCCGAGGTCCTCCATCGCGCCGAGGCAGCGGCGCTGGAACTCCGCGTCGCCGACGGCGAGGACCTCGTCCACGAGCAGCACGTCGGCGTCGACGTGCGCGGCGACCGCGAACGCGAGCCGCAGGTACATGCCGGACGAGTACCGCTTGACGGGGGTGTCGAGGAAGCGCCCCACCCCGGAGAAGTCCACGATGTCGTCGAGCCGGCGCGCGACGACCGTGCGCGGCATCCCGAGGATCGCCGCGTTGAGGAACACGTTGTCGCGCCCCGTCAGCTCCGGGTGGAAGCCGGTGCCGACCTCGAGCAGCGAGCCGACGGTCCCGCGGGTCCGGCTCTCGCCCGCGCTCGGCTCGGTGATCCGGGCGAGAACCTTGAGCAGCGTGCTCTTGCCGGCACCGTTGCGCCCGACGATCCCCAGCGACGTCCCGGCGGCGACCTCGAGCGAGACGTCGTCGAGGGCGCGCACGGTCTCGACCTCGGGCGGGCGCAGACCGCGCGCCACGCGGCTGAGCGCCGCCGCCGCGGTCTCGCGGAGCGTGCCGGCCCGGCTCGTCTCGCCCAGCCGGTAGTGCTTGCTCACGTGCTCGAGCTCGATCGCGTTGACCACGTGCACGCCTCAGATCACGTCGGCGAAGCGACGCTCGCCGCTGGCGAAGACCCGGGTGCCGAGGCACAGCAGCAGGCCGGTCACGACGAGGCTGACCGCGGCCGGCAGCCCCGGGGCGGGCCCGTCCAGGAGCACCCACCGGGCGCTGTCGAGCAGTCCGGCCACGGGGTTGAGGGCGTACGCCGTCCGCCAGGCGTCCGGCACCAGTGAGCTCGGGTAGGCGACCGGACTGGCGTAGAGCCACAGCTGCACGAGCAGGCGCAGGCCGTGGTGGGCGTCGCGGAAGCGCACCTGCAGCGTGGCGAGCGTGAGCCCGACGCCGAGCGCGAGCACGACGCCCCAGGCGACGACCAGCGGCAGCAGCACCACCTGCGGCCCGGGTACGTGCCCGGTGACGGCCAGCAGGACGGCGACCAGCACGAGCGACACGGCCAGGTCGACCAGGCGCGGCAGGACGCTGGCCACGGGGGCGGCGACCCGCGGGAACCAGACCTTGGTCACGAGCGAGGAGTTCGCGACGAGGCTCGTCGTCGCGGCGTCGACGCCGCCGGAGAACAGCTGCCAGAACACCATGCCGACAAGGGCGAACAGCGGGTAGGGCAAGCCGTCGCTCGGCACCCCGGCCAGCCGCGAGAAGACCAGCGTGAACACGGCCAGCCCGGCCAGCGGCTGCACCACCGCCCAGAGCACGCCGAAGGCCGCCTGCTTGTACCGGACCCGCACGTCACGCAGGGCGAGGAACGCGACGAGCTCGCGCGCGGCCCACAGCTCGCGCCAGTCCAGGGCACGGCGGCCCGACGTCGGACGGTTGACCGTCCACGCCTGCGCTGCGCTCTGCACCTGCCGTCGTCCCTCCGCCCGGACCGTCTCCGCCACAAGCATCGGTCCGTCGCCTGCCGGTGGTACACCCGGTAGGGCGACCCGGGGCCCACACCGCTCTGGCAACCTCGTCGTGTGGCGTACGCACTGCGCGAGGTCGACGTGACGGGCCCGCTCCCGGCCCTCCCGGCGGCCCCCGGCCGCGACGGGGTGGGGCTGCTGCTGCGCGACGGGACCCGCCCGCTCGGCTTCCTGCTGCTCGACCGGCCGGGCGACCTCGCGCCGGCGGACCTGGAGCGGCTCGCGGTGGGCAGCGGCGCGACCGGGCTGCTCGAGGAGCGGCTGCGGACGGGACTGCTGACCCGCTCCGGCACGGTGCCGGCAGGGCCGCGCGACCCCGTCACCGTGGCGGTCTGCACGCGGGCCCGCCCGGACGACCTGGCGCGCTGCCTGGACAGCCTCGCCGCCGCTTGCGCGGCCTACGCCGGTCCCTTCGACGTGCTCGTGGTCGACAACGCCCCTCCCGACGACGCCACGCTGCGGGTCGTGCAGGCCCGGCCCGGGGTCCGGTACGTGCGGGAGCCGCTCGCCGGGCTGGACGTCGCCCGCAACGCCGCGCTGCGCGAGGCGCGCGGCCGCTGGCTCGCGTTCGTCGACGACGACGTCCGGGTCGACGAGGGGTGGCTCGAGGGGCTCGCTGCGGCGCGCGAGGAGCACCCGGACGCCGCCGCCGTCGTGGGGCTGGTGCTGCCCGCCGAGCTCGAGCACGAGGCGCAGGTCCGCTTCGAGCGCCACGGCGGGTTCGGGCGCGGCTTCGCCCAGCGGCGCTGGGACGGGCGCCACGGCCCGGGCGGGCGGCTGCACCCGATCGGTGCGGGCGTGTTCGGGGCCGGCTGCGACATGGCGTTCGACGTCGCCGTCCTGCGCTCGCTGGGCGGGTTCGACGAGGCGCTGGACACGGGTCCCCCGCTGCCGGGCGGCGGCGACCTCGACGTGTTCTTCCGAGTGCTCGCCGCCGGGCACCCGCTGGTCTACGAGCCGCGGATGGCCGTGTTCCACCGCCACCGCCGGGGCCTCGACGAGCTGCGGCGCCAGTACGGGTCGTGGGGCACCGGCCTCGCGGCGTACCTGGGTGCGCGCTGGGCCGACCCGGCGGAGCGGCCGCAGGTGCGCCGGCTCGCCGCCTGGTGGCTGCGCTACCAGGCCCGGCAGGTGGCCGCGGCCGTGCGCAGCGGCGACGCGGTCGAGGCGCGCACGGCGCTCTCCGAGCTGGCGGGCGG
>JALYMN010000049.1 GCA_030773675.1 Actinomycetota bacterium | reverse complement strand
CCGGTGGACCCCGCGCCGGCCCCTCCGCCTGCCTCGCGGACGCAGAGTCCCGCCCGCCAGGCGCTCGCTCCCGACCCGCTGGCCCGGCTGCGCGACCCGGACGAGCTGGCCGGCTGCCTGTCCGCGGTAACCGGCCCGGACGCGCCGCAGCCGCTGGCCGTCGACTACGCCACCTTCGAGGGCCGCCCGGCGCTGCTCGTCGTCCTGCCCTCCGCCCGGCCCGGCAAGGTGGACGCGTACGTCGTCGGCGCGGGCTGCCGGGCCGGCGACGACCAGACGCTGTTCTTCACCCGGGTGGACCGGCCCGCGTAGCGCGCTGCGCCCTGACGGCCGGGAAGGCCACCCCTACGCTCGGCGTTGACCGCCGCATGACCGTCGAGGGGCCCGACATGTCCACTCCTGATCCCGTCCGCGAGGCCGTCGTCATCGGCTCCGGCCCCGCGGGCTACACCGCGGCGATCTACCTCGCCCGCGCGGGCCTGCACCCGCTGGTCTTCGAGGGCGCGGTCACCGCCGGCGGCGCGCTCATGAACACGACGGACGTCGAGAACTACCCGGGCTTCCCCGACGGGATCATGGGCCCGGAGCTCATGGACAACTTCCGCAAGCAGGCCGAGCGGTTCGGCGCCGAGCTCATCACCGATGACGTGACCGAGGTCGACCTCACGCAGGAGCCGAAGGTCGTCCAGGTCGGCGAGACGGTGTACCGCGCTCAAGCGGTCGTGCTGGCGATGGGGTCGGCGTACCGGGAGCTGGGCGTCCCCGGCGAGCAGGAGCTGTCCGGCCGCGGGGTGAGCTGGTGCGCCACCTGCGACGGCTTCTTCTTCCGCGGTCAGGACATCGCCGTCGTGGGAGGAGGCGACAGCGCGCTGGAGGAGGCGACCTTCCTCACCCGGTTCGCCGAGACCGTCACGCTCGTCCACCGCCGCGACACGCTGCGGGCCAGCAAGATCATGCAGGAGCGCGCCTTCACCAACCCCAAGATGCGTTTCCTCTGGGACACGGCCGTCACCGAGGCGGTCGGTGAGCAGCGGCTGGAGAAGCTGCGCGTGCGCAACGTCAAGACCGGCGAGGAGGGCGATCTCGCCGCCACCGGGCTGTTCGTCGCGATCGGGCACGAGCCGCGCAGCGAGCTGGTCAAGGGACAGGTCGACCTCGACCCCGAGGGCTACGTCGCCGTCGCCGAGCCGCACAGCACGCGCACCAACCTCCCGGGCGTGTTCGCCGCCGGAGACCTCGTCGACCACACCTACCGGCAGGCGATCACCGCCGCCGGCAGCGGCTGCGCGGCCGCCCTCGACGCCGAGCGCTGGCTCGCGGCGCAGCAGGACGCCGCCGTCCTGGCCTGAGCGCTGTCCCCGGCATACCGCCCGTCCCCGGACGGTTGCACTGACCACCACCAACAAGGAGGCCTGACCCGATGGCTGCCAACACCAAGACCGTCACGGACGCGAGCTTCGCGATCGACGTCCTGCAGAGCGACAAGCCGGTGCTCGTCGACTTCTGGGCCGAGTGGTGCGGGCCGTGCAAGATGGTCGCCCCGGTGCTCGAGGAGATCGCCGGCGAGAACGCCGACAAGCTGACGATCGCGAAGCTCAACATCGACGAGAACCCGGGCGCGGCCCGCGACTACTCGATCATGTCGATCCCGACCATGGCCGTGTTCCAGGGCGGCAAGATCGTGAAGCAGATCGTCGGCGCCAAGCCGAAGGCCGCCATCCTCAAGGACCTCGAGGCCTACCTCTAGGTTTCGCGTACGACGAAGGCCGGGCTGCCTGCGGGGGTCCGGTCTTCGGCCGTTTCTGCCCCGGTGCGCCCCCGGGAGGGCCCCACCCGCGCCGTCTACATTGACCGGATGCCCGCGCCGAGCCGTCTGTACAGGCTGGGCGACGAGGGCCCCGCCGTGGCCGAGGTGCACGCCACGCTCGTCGGTCTCGGGCTGCTCGACCCGCCGCCGGCCGAGCCGGTGTTCGACGCCGCCACCGACCGGGCGCTGCGCGACTTCCAGCAGCGCCGCGGGCTGTCAGTGGACGGGATCGTCGGGCCCGAGACCTATCGGGCACTGGCCGCCGCCCGCTGGCGGCTCGGCGACCGGCTGCTCACGCTCGCCACCCGTCCCTACGTCGGTG
>JALYMN010000048.1 GCA_030773675.1 Actinomycetota bacterium | reverse complement strand
CGGCCGGTCCGCGCGACCCGGGCCGCGAGTGGTCGGCGCAGCCGCCGGGGCAGCCGCAGCGGACCGCCCATCGAGCTGAACGAACCGCCCGGGACGCCGCCGACCGCGAGCAGCCCGGCCACCCGGTCGGGCGCCCGCCGGGCGAGCTCGAAGGCGACGTTGACCCCGAGCGACCACGAGGCGACGAGGGCGCGTTCGACCCCCTGCGCGTCCAGGACGGCGAGCGCGTCGTCGACGTGGTCCTCGATCCGCACCCGCGCGAGGTCGGCGGGCCGGGGGCTCCCGTGAGTGCCCCGGTGGTACCAGGTGAGCACCCGGTAGCCGCTGTCGGGCGCGGTGAGCGCGGGCCAGGCCGCGGGCACCGAGCCCAGGCCGTTGGACAGCAGCACGGGCGGTCCGTGCCCGCCGTTGGTCCACCCGCGCAGCACGGTGCCGTCTGCGCTGCGCACGGGGAAGGTGTTCACGGGGCGTCCTCGTCCGGCCGTCCCGGCCCGACCGTCTGCCGGGTCGCCCGGACCAGGTCGCCGAGCCGCTGCGGCGGGACGGCGGTCAGCGGCACCCGGCGGCCGCGCGTGAGCACCCGCACCGGCCCGCGCACCGGTCCCAGCCGCGCGACGTCGTACCCCTCGACCTGTTCCCACGGCAGCCGGGTGACGCCGAGCCCGTTGCATACCTCGAGCTCCTGCGGCCGCACGACGACCCGCGCGCGCAGGACCCAGACCGCGCAGGCGAGCGGCACCAGCAGCAGCGGCTGGAGAGCGGCCGCGCTGGCGGCGAGCGGGAGCGCGCCCATCAGCAGCACGAGCACGGGCAGCAGCGACAGGCGCTCCGGCCCGAACCGCACGCCCGTGTCCACCCGGCCTCCTCCTCGCACCCCTAGACAGTGGCACGCGGACGTAGCATCGGCGCACCGTCGACACGCCTCCCGGCCGTGACCCGGCCGTCCCGACGAGCCGAAGAGAAGGCCCTGTGAGCAGCCGCAAGCCCCGCAGCACGGACGTGACCGAGGGCGACCACCGCGCGCCCGCCCGCGCGATGCTGCGCGCCGTCGGCATGACCGACGACGACATGAGCAAGCCGCAGATCGGCATCGCGTCGTCCTGGAACGAGATCACCCCCTGCAACCTGTCGCTGGACCGCCTGGCCAAGGCGGCGAAGGACGGCGTGCGCGCGGCGCAGGGGTTCCCGATGGAGTTCGGGACCATCTCCGTCTCGGACGGCATCTCGATGGGGCACGAGGGCATGCGCGCCTCGCTCGTGTCGCGGGAGGTCATCGCCGACTCGGTCGAGACGGTGATGTTCGCCGAGCGGCTCGACGGCTCGGTGCTGCTCGCCGGGTGCGACAAGTCGCTGCCCGGGATGCTCATGGCCGCCGCGCGGCTCGACCTCGCCGCGGTGTTCCTGTACGCCGGATCCACCCTGCCGGGCAGGCTCGACGACCGCGAGCTCACCATCATCGACGTGTTCGAAGGCGTGGGCGCCTGCGCCCGCGGGCTGATCACCCGCGACGAGCTGGTCGCGATCGAGAAGGCCACCTGCCCCGGCGAGGGCGCGTGCGGCGGCATGTACACCGCCAACACGATGGCGAGCGCGGCCGAGGCGCTCGGCATGTCGCTGCCCGGCAGCGCCGCGCCGCCCGCCGTCGACCGGCGCCGCGACGCCTACGCGGTCGCCTCCGGCGAGGCCGTCGTCCGGCTCGTCGACGCGGGCATCACCGCCCGGCAGATCCTCACCCGGGAGGCGTTCGAGAACGCCATCACCGTCGTCATGGCGCTCGGCGGCTCCACCAACGCCGTCCTGCACCTGCTCGCCATCGCGCACGAGGCGCGCGTGGAGCTGTCCTACGACGACTTCACCCGCATCGGCGACCGCGTGCCGCACCTCGCCGACGTCAAGCCGTTCGGGCGCTACGTCATGACCGACATGGACCGCATCGGCGGCGTCCCGGTCGTCATGCGCGCGCTGCTGGACGCGGGGCTGCTGCACGGCGACGCGCTCACCGTCACGGGCAGGACGATGGCGGAGAACCTCGCCGACATCGCCCCGCCGGACCTCGACGGCAAGGTGCTGCGCGCCCTGGACGACCCGATCCATGCGACCGGCGGCATCACGATCCTGTCCGGCTCGCTCGCGCCCGACGGCGCCGTCGTCAAGAGCGCCGGCTTCGAGGCGCAGGTGTTCGAGGGCACCGCGCGGGTCTTCGACGGCGAGCAGGGCGCCATGGACGCCGTCACCGACGGCACGCTCAAGAAGGACGACGTCGTCGTCATCCGTTACGAGGGCCCCAAGGGCGGCCCGGGCATGCGCGAGATGCTCATGGTCACGGGCGCGATCAAGGGCGCCGGGCTGGGCAAGGACGTCCTGCTGCTCACCGACGGGCGCTTCTCCGGCGGCACGACCGGGCTCTGCGTCGGCCACGTCGCCCCCGAGGCGACCGACGGCGGCCCGATCGCGCTCGTCCAGGACGGCGACCGCATCCGGCTCGACCTCACCGCCCGCACGCTCGACCTGCTCGTGGACGCCGACGAGCTCGAGCGCCGCCGCGCCGGGTGGAAGCCGCTGGAGCCCCGCTACACGACCGGGGTGCTCGGCAAGTACGCCAAGCTCGTCGGCTCCGCCGCGCAGGGCGCCGTCACGGCCTGACGCGGCTGCCGCTGCCGGGCGGGTCGTGGTGCCGCCCGGGCCCTGCCCGCGCCGTGGCACAGAAGGAGTCGACCATGTCCGTGGAAGTGCGGCTGAAGGACTGGACCCGGCGGAGCTGGCCCCTGGACACCGGCACGGTCGAGGTCCTGCGCGCCAGCACGAGCGGCTGGCGTCAGCCCTTGGGCACGTCCTTGAACGTCTCCTCGACCTCGGCGAACAGCGCCTCCAGCTCCGTGCGGCCGAGGAACTCGTCGACGTAGCGCTCGTCCAGCTTCTCGACGACGGTCGGTTCCTTCAGCGCGCCCTCCAGGGTCGCTTCGAGTCGCGCGGCGACCGGGTCGGGAGTGCCCTTCGGCGCGACGACCCCGAAGGTGGTCGTGCTCTGCGTCAGCGCGGGATAGCCGAGTTCGACGAGCGTGGGGGCCTCGACGTAGTCGAGCCGCTCCTCCGTGCCGACGGCGAGGACCCGGAGCTTGCCGGACTCGATCACCGGGAGCACGTCCTGTGACACGTTCAGGAAGCCGGCGACGACGTTGCCTCCCAGCAGCGCCGTCTGGACCTCGGAGTTGCCGTTGAACGGCACGACCGTCAGCGGGATCCCGTACTCCTGCGTGGCGCGGCGGGTCTCGGCAGCGTGGGTGTTCGTGCTTCCGGGCGTACCGACGGTCACCTTGCCGGGATTGGCCTTGGCGTGCTCGAACAGCTCCTTCGCGCTGCGGTAGGGGGAGCTCGCCGGCACGACGATGGCCGACGGCACTCGCGTGACGCTCCCGACGGGGACGAAGTCCTCGCGGGAGTAGCCGACCTGGTTGGTGAGGTAGTTCAGCACCGCTGTCGGCAGAGCGAACATCGACAGCGTGTAGCCGTCGGGCTTGGCGGCTATCAGCTCCTGGTAGGCAGTCGCACCGGAGGCGCCCGGCTTGTTCTCCACCACGACCGTCTGGCCGAGCTCCTTCTCCATGTACTGCGCGACGGCCCGCGCCGCGATGTCGGTCGGCCCCCCGGCGGTGTAGGGAACGATCAGCCGGATGCGCTCGGTGGGGTAGCTCTCCTGCTGAGCGGCCGGGGCTCCGGGACCGGACTCGCCGCAGGCAGTCAGGACCAGGCCCAGCGACAGGGCGACGACAGCGCGCAGGATCTTCATCATTCTCCAGGTGTCGGGAGGAGTCGCGGCGCCCGCAGCAGCGACGCCGGAGCTCAGGGTCTGAGGGGTGTGTCGCTCCTGGTGCGGGCGTCGCCGTCGTCGCGGCCGGTGCCGGCGGTGCCCCCTTGCGGGACCGACCCCCGATCGCCGCTGCCCTCGGCCGCGGCGTCGGCCGCCACGAGCTCCCGGCCGCCGCGTCGGCGCTGCGACGTGACCGTGCCGTAGACGACGAGCACCGCCATGAGCGCGAAGATCGCGCCCGAGATGGGACGCGTGACGAAGATGTCGAAGCTCCCGCCGGACAGCAACATGGACTGGCGGAAGGCCCGCTCGAGGATGGGACCGAGGACGAAGGCCAGCACCAAGGGCCCCGGCTCGAACCCCGTCTTCTTCATGAGCCAGCCGACGACGCCGAACGCGAGCACGACCCACATGTCGAACGTGTCATTGTTGATCGAGAAGACGCCGGCCATGGTGACGAGCAGCGCGAAGGCGGCGAGGATGCCGGCCCGCACCCGCAGCAGCTGCACGAACAGGCCGACGAGCGGGATGTTCAGCATCAGCAGGAAGACGTTGCCGATGTACATCGAGGCGATGACGCCCCAGAACACGTCGGGATGCTGGTCGATGAGCTGAGGCCCCGGTGTGATGCCCTGGATGAGCAGCGCTCCGAAGATCAGCGCCAGCACGACGTTGGCCGGGATTCCGAGGGTGAGGAGCGGGATGAACGCCGACGTCGACGAGGCGTTGTTGGCCGTCTCCGGTCCGGCGACACCCTCGATCGCGCCCTTGCCGAAGCGGGTGGGGTCCTTGGCGCGGCGCTTCTCGAGCGCGTACGAGGCCAGCGAGGAGATGACGCCGCCGCCGCCCGGGAGGCAACCGATGAAGAAGCCGAGGACCGATCCGCGCGCGATCGCTCCCGAGGAGTCGCGCATGTCCTTGCGAGTCGGCAGAATGTTCTTGATCTTCTGAGTGACCGCCTGGACCTTCTCCTCCTTCTCCAGACTGTGCAGGATCTCGCCGACCCCGAACAGCCCCATCGCGACGGCGACGAAGTCCAGGCCGTCGAACAGCGACACCTGTCCGAAGGTGAAGCGCGCCGTGCCGGTGATGGGGTCCTGCCCGATGGTCGCCAGGAGCAGCCCGACGCCTGCCATGGACAGGCTCTTGATCGGGTGGCGGGTACCCAGGTAGGTGACCAGCAGGATGCCGAGCGTCGTCAGCGCGACGTACTCGGCCGGCCCGAACTTGACCGCCACGTCGGCCAGCGGCGGAGCCAGGAGCGTCAGGCCGACGATGGCGACTGTGCCACCGATGAAGGAGCCGATTGCGGCGATGCCGAGCGCAGGACCGGCGCGTCCCTGCTTGGCCATCTGGTAGCCGTCGAACGTCGTGACGACGGACGCGGCCTCACCGGGCAGCCGCAGCAGGACCGAGGTTATCGTGCCGCCGTACATCGAGCCGTAGTAGATGCCGGCCAGCATGATGACCGCCGTCGCCGGCTCGATCTCGTAGGTGATGGGCAGCAGCAGCGCGATGGTCGCCGTGGGGCCCAGGCCGGGGAGCACGCCGATCACGGTGCCGATCAGCACGCCGAGGAAGACGTAGAGCAGGTTGGTGGGGTCGAGCGCGACCGAGAAGCCGACGCCGATCCCGTCGAGGACCTCCACGTCAGAACCGCCCAGCCGCGATGGACAGGGACAGGAGCGGGCCTTCGGGGAAGGGCACGCCGAGCGCCTCGACGAACAGCAGGTGCAGGGCAAGCGCGCCACCGACCGCCAGCGGGAGCGCCCATCGCCAGGGCTCCTCGGCGAAGACCTTCAGCCAGAGCAGGAGCATGAGCGCCGCCGGGACGAGGAAGCCCAGGGCCTTGAACAGCACGATGAAGACGCCGAGGCTGACCAGGCCGCCGGCGATGTAGGCCGTGCCGCGGGTCCACGGCTCGTAGTCGTCCGGGTCGTCGATCAGCACGAGCGCAGCCGCCGTCGCCGTGATCAGCAGGGCGACGAGGAAGGGCCACAGACCCGGACCGGGATCGGTGAGCTCACCCAGTGACAGCCGGTAGGCCGCGATCACCCCGTAGCCGCCGACCAGCAGCGCGACGAGCGGGGCCAGCCGGTGCAGCTGGGAGGCGAGCGAGCGCCGGGACCGCGACGGCGAACGCTCGGGCGACGGCACGCTCAGCTCTTCTCCAGGATCGGACCGTAGACCTCCACGATCTCGTCGATCAGGCGCCGGAATTCGTGCGTCCCCACGAAGGCGTCGGGCACGTACTTCTCGTCGAGGGCCTTCACCACCTCCGGATCCTGCTGCGACTTGCGCAGGCTGTCCTCCAGCCGTGTCAGCGCGAGCTGCGGTGTGCCCTTCGGGGCGGCAAGCCCGAAGACCGACTCGCTGTAGACGAGCTCCGGGAAGCCGGACTCCTTGAGCGTCGGCACGTTCGGCAGGTACTCCAGGCGGTCGGCCGGGCTGACCGCGAGCGGGCGGAACTTGCCGGCGTCGATGTTGCCGAGGATGTCCTTGGAGGCGTTGACGAAGGCGCTGTCGACGTTGCCTCCGAGCAGCGCCGTGATGATCTCGGCGTTGCCGTTGAACGGGACGGGCGTGACCTGGATGCCGTAGAGGTCCGCCAGCCGCTTGAGCTCCATCGCCTGCGACGTCGTCGCGCCCGGCACCGCGACCTTCACCCTGCCCGGGCTGGCCTTCGCGGCCGCGAAGAAGCCCTGCGCGTCGGCGTGCGGCGAGCCGCTGCCGACGACGAGGACCGACGGGATCACCGAGATGACGCCGACCGGGACGTAGTCGTCGTTGGTGTAGCCCACGTCCTGCTGCAGCGGGTTGGTGGCGGTCGCGGGCACCGCGATGATCGACAGGCTGTGACCGTCCGCACCGCCGGCCAGCATGGCTTGAACGCCGAGCGAACCCGACGCTCCGGGCCGGTTCTCGACCACGACCGTCTGGCCGAGATCCTTCTCCATGAACGTGGCCGTGGCGCGTCCGAGCAGGTCGGTCGGCCCGCCGGCGGCGTAGGGGATGTACAGGGAGATCTTCTTGGTGGGGTAGGCGGCGGCGGGTTCCGGCTCGGCCGACTCGCCACCGCCGCAGCCGCCGAGGACGAGGACGACCGACAGCAGGATCACCGGCACCGTCGTACGGAACGGTCGCATTCTCTCTCCTCCTCGGGACAGCGGGTCGGACGGCGGCTAGGCCTTGCCGAGGATCGGCGCGTAGACCGACTGCGTCTCGTCGAGGATCGCCTTCAGCGCCCTGCCGTCGACGAACTGCTCGGTGACGTAGCGCTCCCCGAGCTTGGTCCGGACGTCCGGCTTGTCGAGGCACGTGCGCAGGCTGTTCTCGAGCGTGCTGGTGACGTCGGCGGGCAGGCCGGCCGGCCCGGCGAGCCCGAACGTCGAGCCGGACAGGGTCAGGCCGGCGTACCCGAGCTCGACGAACGTCGGAGTGTCCGGCAACCAGGACAGCCGCTCCTCCGGCGAGGCGGCCAGCGGGACGAACTGCCCGGAGTCGACGTTCTGCACGACGTCGGCCGAGGCGTTGATGAGGACGGCGTCGATGTTGCGGCCGAGCAGAGCGGTCGTCATCTCGGCGTTGCCGTTGAACGGGACGATCGTCACCTTCACCCCGTGGTCCTTCGCCAGCCGCTGCAGCTCGATCGCCTGCGGTGTCGAGGCTCCCGGCACCCCCACCTTGAGCTGGTCTGGCCGGGCCTTCGCGGCGTCGAGGAAGGCCTTCGCGTCCTTGTACGGCGAGTCCTTGCCGACGGCGAGCAGCGAGGGGACCTCCGCCATCACCCCGACGGGCGTGATGTCGTCCTTGGTGTAGCCGACCTGGCTGGCCAGCGGCGTGAGCACCATGGTCCCGGCCGTGACCAGGGCAAGGGTGTGGCCGTCGGGCTTGGCCGCCTTGAGGTCCGTGGTCGCCAGCGCTCCCGATGCGCCGGGCTTGTTCTCCACCACGACGGTCTGACCGAGCTCCTGCTCCAGGCACGCGCCGACGGTGCGCGACGTGAGGTCGGTGGGGCCCCCCGCGCCGTACGGCACGAGGAAGCGGATGGACTTCGTCGGGTAGTCGGTCGCCGGGGACCCGGCGCCCGGTGACGCGGCCTGCTGGTCCTCCCCGCAGCCCGCGAGGACCACGGCGACGGCGACGGCGACGAGAGCGCGGACGGGTCCGGCGAGCGGCACGGGACCTCCTCGAGCGTGAGCCGTGGGCAGCGACGTGGCGGCGGGGCAGGGCGCGCGCGGAGTCCTGTTGTGTGCATCACAGCATGAGCCCCGGTCGTTGTGTAGCAGTCCTGTTTCGCCCCGGTCTGCCGGGATGCCACCGTCGTGGGCCGGTCTGCCGGCCGATACGGTCCGCAAAGGTCAAGCCGGGAGGTGTGCGGTGCTCGACAAGCGCGTCGACTCGCTCTCGGCCGCGGTCGCGGGAGTGGACGACGGCTCCACGGTCCTGATCGGCGGCTTCGGCAGCTCCGGCGTCCCGGTGGAGCTCACGCACGCGCTGCTCGAGCAGGGCGCACGCGAGCTCACCGTCGTGACGAACAACGCGGGCAGCGGGGACAGCGACGTCGCCGCCCTGCTGCGCGAGCGGCGGGTCCGCAAGATCGTGTGCTCCTATCCCCGCTCCAAGGGATCGATCTGGTTCGAGGAGCTGTACCGCGCCGGGCAGGTCGAGCTCGAGCTCGTGCCGCAGGGCACGCTGAGCGAGCGCATGCGGGCGGCGGGCGCAGGCCTCGGCGGCTTCTTCACTCCGACCGGCGCCGACTCCCCGCTCGCGCACGGCAAGGAGGTCCGCATCATCGATGGCCGGCGGCACGTGTTCGAGCCCCCGCTGCGCGGCGACGTCGCGCTCGTGAAGGGCGACCGCGCCGACCGGTGGGGCAACGTCACCTACCACAGCGCGGCGCGCAACTTCGGACCGACGATGGCGACTGCGGCCGATCTGACCGTGGTGCAGGTGCGCCGGCTCGTGGAGCTCGGCGACCTCGACCCCGAGTGCATCGTGACGCCCGGGGTGTTCGTCGACCGGGTCGTGGAGGCGCAGCCGGCGTGACCGACCACCGGCTCTCACGTGCGGCGATGGCCCGGCGCGTGGCGCAGGACCTGCCCGACGGCTCCTACGTCAACCTGGGGATCGGCTTGCCGACGGTCGTGGCCAACCACGTGCCGGCGGGCCGCGAGATCGTTTACCACAGCGAGAACGGCATCCTCGGGATGGGGCCCGCGCCGGCGCCCGGCCAGGAGGACCCGGAGCTCATCGACGCGGGCAAGGCGCTGACGACGCTGCTGCCAGGTGGTGCGTACGTGCACCACACCGACTCCTTCGTGATCATGCGCGGCGGTCATCTCGACGTGTCGGTGCTGGGAGCCTTCCAGGTCTCGGCGAAGGGCGACCTCGCCAACTGGGCGACCGACGACGAGACGTTTCCCCCTGCGGTCGGGGGGGCGATGGACCTGGCCGTCGGCGCGAAGCGCGTCCTCGTGCTGACGACGCACACCACGTCCGACGGGCGCCCCAAGCTGCTCGAGGAGTGCACGTACCCGCTCACTGCCGCGCACGTCGTCGACCGGGTCTACACCGATCTGGCGGTCATCGACATCACGGCCGACGGCCTGCTGGTGCGGGAGATGGCCGAGGGCCTGTCTCGGGACGACCTGCAGGCCGTGACCGACGCGCCGCTGCGCTTCGCCCGCGACCTCGGCGTCCTTCGCTGACGTCGTCCGCCCCGACTGTCGGCGCCGGAAGTCGGCCCTCGTCGCTGCGCGGAGCGCCTGTTCGTCGAGCTCGCCGACGAGGTCGTTCGGGAGCTGTAGCCCGGTGCACGCTGCCGGCGGCGTCCCGGCGATCGCTTCGGCGGAGACCTCGCGGCGGCCGACGACCTGGTCGAAGTGGCCGAGCAGC
This sequence comes from Actinomycetota bacterium, assembly GCA_030773675.1. Next base: position 4,596 of record JALYMN010000048.1, on the reverse strand, counting down.
CGCGCGGGCGTGAGCTCGGCGTTGCCCTCGACCGGCACTTACTGGACACCGGCGGCGGCCGCCGGGTCGCGCAGCAGGGGCTGCGGTCGCAGCCCGTACGGCGACGTCTGCTCAGGTCGGGACGGTCCCACGGAGCCATGCCGGTGAACGTGCCGGCATGCGTGGTCGTGGCGTGCCTGCGCGCCGTGACAACGACGTGCGAGCGGCCCGCGGGTGCAGCGCCCGGTGCAGGCGAGGCAGCCGCGCACCCTGCGGCCGGAACCAGGCCGGCTGATCCGGCCGGGCCCCGCCGTCCCACCCACGCCCGGCCCGTCCCACATGTCGGGACCCTCGTCCCACTTCCCTTGACACGGACGGACCTGGCCCGCAGGCTGGCCGGGTGCGCCACGCCCTCGTAGTCCTCTAGCGCGTCGTCCGCTGCACTCGCAGCCCCGACGCGCGAACCCCTCCGTGCAGACTGCACGAGGGGTTCTTCTGTGTCTGGGGCAGGTCGCCCCAGGGCCAGGTCCCGCCCGCCGCACTGCCCGAGCCGAACCAGAGGAACGTCATGTCGGAGACACCGTCCGGGACCCCGGTCACCGGGGCGCAGTCGCTCGTCCGGTCGCTCGAGAGTGTCGGCGCCGAGGTGGTCTTCGGGATCCCCGGCGGCGCCATCCTGCCCGCGTACGACCCGCTGTTCGACAGCCAGAGGGTGCGCCACATCCTCGTGCGCCACGAGCAGGGCGGCGGGCACGCGGCGACCGGCTACGCGCAGGCCACCGGGCGGGTCGGCGTGTGCATGGCGACGTCCGGCCCCGGCGCGACCAACCTCGTGACGCCGATCGCCGACGCCTACATGGACTCGGTCCCGATGGTGGCGATCACCGGCCAGGTCCCGCGCGCCGCGATCGGCACCGACGCATTCCAGGAGGCCGACATCGTCGGCATCACGATGCCGATCACCAAGCACAACTTCCTCGTCCAGTCGGTCGACGACATCCCGCGCACCATCGCCGAGGCGTTCCACCTGGCCGGCACCGGCCGCCCCGGACCGGTGCTCGTCGACCTGCCCAAGGACGTCCTGCAGGCGCAGGGCACCTTCTCGTGGCCGCCCCAGCTGCAGCTGCCCGGCTACCACCCGACCACCCGGCCGCACGCCAAGCAGGTCCGCGAGGCCGCACGGCTGATCGCGAGCGCGAAGCGCCCCGTCCTGTACGTCGGCGGCGGCGTGCTCAAGGCCCGGGCCGCGGCCGAGCTGCGGGTGCTCGCCGAGCTGACCGGCATCCCCCTGGTCACCACCCTCATGGCCCGCGGGGCCTTCCCGGACAGTCATCCGCAGCACCTCGGCATGCCGGGCATGCACGGCACCGTCGCCGCGGTGACGGCTCTGCAGAAGAGCGACCTGCTCATCTGCCTCGGAGCGCGCTTCGACGACCGGGTCACCGGCAAGCTCGACACCTTCGCGCCGCACGCGTCCGTCATCCACGCCGACATCGACCCGGCTGAGATAGGCAAGAACCGCGCGGCGGACGTGCCGATCGTGGGCGACGTCCGCGAGACCATCGCCGACCTCGTCGTCGCGGTGCAGGAGGCCTACGCCACCGGCACCCGCGCCGACCTCACCGGGTGGTGGCGGCAGTGCGACACCTGGCGCACGACCTATCCGCTGGGCTACGAGAAGCCGGACGACGGCATGCTCGCGCCGCAGTACGTCATCGAGCGGATCGGCCAGATCGCCGGCCCGGAGGCGGTCATTGCCAGTGGCGTCGGCCAGCACCAGATGTGGGCGAGCCAGTTCATCTCCTACGAGCACCCCTACACCTGGCTCAACTCCGGCGGCGCCGGGACGATGGGCTACGCCGTCCCCGCGGCCATGGGCGCCAAGGTCGGCCGGCCCGAGGCGACGGTGTGGGCGATCGACGGCGACGGCTGCTTCCAGATGACCAACCAGGAGCTCGTCACCTGTGCGGTGGAGGGCATTCCCATCAAGGTCGCCGTGATCAACAACGGCAACCTCGGGATGGTCCGGCAGTGGCAGACCCTGTTCTACGAGGGCCGGTACTCCAACACCAACCTGCAGAGCCAGCGGATCCCCGACTTCGTCAAGCTGTCCGAGGCGATGGGCTGCGTCGGCCTGCGCTGCGAGGCCGAGGGCGACGTCGACGCCACCATCGAGAAGGCCATGGCCATCGACGACGCCCCCGTGGTCATCGACTTCGTGGTCGGCCACGACGCGATGGTCTGGCCGATGGTGCCGGCCGGCACGAGCAACGACGAGATCCTGGCCGCCCGCGACACCCGCCCCGTCTGGGGAGAGGACGACGTCTGATGAGCACCGCCGACCAGCCCAAGACCACCCGGCACACGCTCAGCGTCCTCGTCGAGGACAAGCCCGGCGTCCTCGCCCGCGTCGCCGCGCTGTTCAGCCGGCGTGGCTTCAACATCGAGAGCCTTGCCGTCGGCCCGACCGAGCACCCCGCCGTCAGCCGGATGACCGTCGTCGTCGCGGTCGAGGACCTCCCGCTCGAGCAGGTCACCAAGCAGCTCAACAAGCTCGTCCACGTGCTCAAGATCGTCGAGCTCGAGCCGGACACGAGCGTGCAGCGCGAGCTGCTGCTCGTGAAGGTCAAGGCGGACCTCGCGACCCGCAGCCACGTGCTCGAGACCGTCCAGCTGTTCCGCGCCAAGGTCGTGGACGTCGCCAGCGACGCGGTGACGATCGAGGCGACCGGCACCCGGGACAAGCTCGCGGCGCTCGTGCGCGTGCTCGAACCGTTCGGCATCCGCGAGATGGTGCAGTCCGGCATGGTCGCCGTCGGCCGCGGCTCGCGCTCGATGACCGGCTCGGAGCAGCGGCTCCGCTCGGTCAGCGCGTAGACACCGCCCAGAACCCCACCTCCTGCAGAAAGGGCCCCTCCTCGTGGCCGAGATCTTCTACGACGACGACGCCGACCTCAGCCTCATCCAGGGCAAGAAGGTCGCCGTCCTCGGCTACGGCAGCCAGGGCCACGCCCACGCGCTGTCCCTGCGCGACAGCGGCGTCGACGTCCGCATCGGACTGCCGGAGGGCAGCAGGAGCCGGGCCAGGGCGGAGCAAGAGGGGCTGCGGGTCGTCACCCCCGCGGAGGCGACCGCCGAGGCCGACGTCGTCATGATCCTCGCGCCCGACACCGTGCAGCGGAAGCTCTACGAGAGCGACGTCGCCCCGAACCTGCAGGACGGCGACGCGCTCTTCTTCGGACACGGGCTCAACATCCGGTTCGGGCTCATCCAGCCGCCGGCGGGCGTCGACGTCGCGATGGTCGCGCCGAAGGGTCCGGGCCACCTGGTGCGCCGCCAGTACCTCGAGGGCCGCGGCGTGCCGTGCCTCATCGCCGTCGAGCAGGACGCCTCGGGCCAGGCGCAGGCGCTCGCCCTGTCCTGGGCGAAGGGCATCGGCGGCACGCGGGCCGGCGTCCTCAAGACGACGTTCAAGGAGGAGACGGAGACCGACCTGTTCGGCGAGCAGGCGGTGCTCTGCGGCGGCGCGTCGGCGCTGGTCCAGACCGGGTTCGAGGTGCTCATCGAGGCGGGCTACCAGCCCGAGGTCGCCTACTTCGAGTGCCTGCACGAGCTCAAGCTCATCGTCGACCTCATGTACGAGGGCGGCATCGGCAAGATGCGCTGGTCGGTCTCCGACACGGCCGAGTTCGGCGACTACGTGTCCGGTCCCCGCATCATCACGCCCGCCGTGAAGGAGGAGATGAAGCGGGTCCTCGCCGAGATCAAGGACGGCACCTTCACCAAGCGCCTGATCGACGACGACGAGAACGGCGGCAAGGAACTCGCGGAGTTCCGCGCCACCGGCGCGGACCACCCGATCGAGAAGGTCGGGGCGCAGCTGCGGCCGATGATGGCCTGGATCGACGACGCAGGCGAGTAGTCCCGCCCCCGCCCCGACGGTCCGGTCCCGCACCTGCGGGGACCTGACCGTCGGCGTGTGAGCGTCAGCACGCCACCCGGGCAGCGGTCAGCCGCCGGGCGTGGTGCAGCTAGCCGGCCGGGCCGAACCAGCCGGCGGCGTCGACGACCAGCCCCACGGTGCCGGCGTTGTTGCGCAGGCGCACCCGCCCTCCGCCCAGCTTGGCCACGACCAGGTCGGCGGCGGTGGTGCCGGCCTCGAGGTTGAGGTTCGACACCACCGGCACCGCGGGCGCTGTCGCCGGGTAGGCGCGGACGTCCGTGCGCGCCGTGGCGGTGACCCCGGTGACGTTCAGGACCACCGCGCCGGCCAGCCGGGGGACCGTCGTGCCGCCGCCCGCGCTGACGACGACGCTCTGCCCGGGACCCAGTCGCGCCGGGACGGCGGCGGACGTGCCCAGGCGCAGCCGGGTGTCGAGCACCCGGCGCGGCGTCACGGCACGGAACAGCTGACCCGCCGGATCGTCGGCGTAGTAGCCGGCGACGTCGGCCAGCAGGTGCGTGCTGCCGCCGGAGGTGCGCAGGCGCACCGTGCCGTCGGGGCCGACCCGGACGACGACCAGGTTGGGGACCGGCGCCGCGGACGGCGCGTTCACGTTGCTCACGACCGGCACGGACGCGGCGGGGCCGCCGCCGGGGTAGACGCGGACGTCGGTC
>JALYMN010000047.1 GCA_030773675.1 Actinomycetota bacterium | reverse complement strand
CACGAGCGCGGGGTCGACCCGGACGCGCCCGTCGGGCGCGAGGCCCACGTGCGCGAAGGCGGTGGCCACGAGCTCGCGCACCGTGCGCCCGACCCCGCTGGCCAGGACGTAGTCGCCCGGCTCGGGGTGGCGGGCGGCGAGCACGGCGCCGCGGGTGACGTCGCGCGCCGCGCACCAGTCGCGGACGGCGTCGAGCGAGCCGAGCACGAGCTCGCGCTCGAGGCCGAGGGCCACCGCCGCCACCCCGCGGCTCACCTTGCGGGGCAGGAACGCCTCGGGCCGCCGGGGGGACTCGTGGTTGAAGGCGATGCCCGTGCTCGCGTGCAGCCCGTGGCGCTCGCGCATCACGCCGACGAGCCGGTGGGCGGCGAGCTTCGCCACGCCGTACGGGGTGCGCGGGCGCATCCGGCTCTCCTCGTCCTGGGGCGAGACGCCCGCGTCGCCGAACACCTCGCTCGAGGTGGCAACGAACACCCGCGGCGGGCGCTCGAGCGCGACGGCGGCGGCGAGCAGCGTGGCCGTCGCCCCCGCGACGGCGGCCACCGTCTCGGCGGGGTCGTCCCACGACGCGGGCACGAAGGTGGGCGCGCCGAGGTGGTAGAGCTCGTCGGGCTGGGCCTCGGCCACCGCCCGACGCAGGGAGGCGGCGTCGAGCAGGTCGCCGGGCAGGAGGGTGACGCGGTCGCGCACCGCGGCGAGGTTCGCGACTTCCCGGTCCAGCGGCGGGCGGGCGAGGCCCAGGACCTCGGCGCCCTCGGCGACGAGCTGCTCGGCGAGGATGGAGCCGTCCTGGCCGGTGATGCCGGTGATGAGCGCCCGGGGCACAGGAGCATGGTGCAACATCGCACCCTTGGCGCCCGATCCGGGTTGATCGGTCTAGCGTGGAACTCCTGCAGGTGCAGACCGTCCCCGTCCTCGGCGTGCCCCTCGCCCTCACGGACTACGAGCGGACGCTCGACTGGATCGACGCCGCCGTGGCCGCCGGCGAGCGCGGCTACGTCTGCGCGGCCGCGACCCACATGGTCATGGTCTGCCAGGAGGACGCCGACACCCGCCGGGCCGTGCTCGGCTCGTCGCTCACCGTCCCCGACGGCAAGCCGCTGGTCTGGGCCATGAACGTGCTCGGCGACCACGGGATGCGTGACCGTGTGTACGGGCCGGAGCTCATGGACCGCCACTGCGGGCGGGCCGCCCGCGATGGCACTCCGATCTTCCTCTACGGCGGGCGCAGCCCCGAGGCGCTCGCCTTGCTCGTGGCCAACCTCGAGCGCCGCCACCCGGGCCTGCGGGTCGCCGGCGGCCACGTCCCCCCGTTCCGGGACCTCACCTCCGAGGAGGAGGACGCCGTCGTCGAGGAGATCGACGCCTCGGGCGCGCAGGTCGTGTGGGTCGGGATCGGCGCCCCCAAGCAGGAGAAGTGGATGGCCCGGATGCGCCCCCGCCTCGAGGCCCCGGTGCTCGTCGGGGTGGGCGCCGCCTTCGACTTCCACGCCGGCCTCGTCCCCATGGCGCCGGCCTGGATGCAGCGAAGCGGCCTCGAGTGGCTGTTCCGCCTGGCCCAGGAGCCCCGTCGCCTCTGGCGGCGCTACCTGCGCTACAACCCGCGCTTCGTGGCCGGGGTGGCGCGCCAGTGGCTCCATGAGCGCCACCTGGGGGCGCACTAGCCTGAGGCGCCGTGCGCGCTGACGTCGCGATCGTCGGGCTGGGCCGCATCGGCCTGCCCCTGGCCCTCACCTTCGCCGACCGGGGGCTGCAGGTCGTCGGCGTGGACCGCGACCCCGAGCGCCTCGCCGCCCTGCGCGCCGGCCGCATGCCCTTCGAGGAGCCCGGCGCCCAGGCCCTCCTCGACCGGGTGCGCTCGGCGGGCACGCTCGAGCTCAGCGACCGGGCCGCCGACGCGGCCCGGGCCGACGACATCGTGCTCACCCTCGGCACGCCCGCCCTCGCCCACATCGAGATCGACATGCGCGACATCCGCTCCGCGCTCGACGACCTCCTCGGCCACCTGCGCCCCGGCCACTCCGTCATCCTGCGCTCCACGGTGGCCCCGGGCACCACCGAGTTCGTCGCCGGCTACCTCGGCAAGCACCGTGACCTCGCGATCGGCGAGGACGTGTTCGTCGCCCACGTCCCCGAGCGGATCGCCGCCGGGCGCTTCCTCGAGGAGATCGACACGCTGCCGTGCATCGTCGGCGGGGTGGGCGCCGGCTCGGGCCGGCGTGCCGCGGAGCTCTTCTCGGCCT
>JALYMN010000046.1 GCA_030773675.1 Actinomycetota bacterium | reverse complement strand
CCCGTCCACGCGGCACCGGTCCACGCGGCCCCGGTCCAGGCCGCACCCGTCCAGGCGGCGCCGGTCCAGGCCGCGCCGGTCCAGGCGGCGCCGTCCCAGGCCTCGCAGCGCGTGTCGCGCTCGCCCTGGACGACGTCCACGAGGCCGTCCTCGCCGCAGTCCACCTCGACGTGGCGACCGCGGCTCGACTCCAGAGACCCTAGGCCCGTCGCGACCCCGTGCTGCTGCACCAGCAGCCCCGGGGATGCCGCCGCCGCGCGGTCGAGCGCGATGCGCCCTGCACCCTGGTCGTCCGCGGTCATCCCCTCGATCGGCGCGGCCGTGCCGGTCAGCACCCCCTTGACCTGGTCGGGCGTCAGCCCGGGCCGCTGCTGGAGCAGCAGCGCGACGCCTCCGGAGGTGACGGCGGCGGCCTGAGACGTGCCGCTGCCGGTGATGTAGGACGGCGCGACGAGCGACCTCGGGTTCTCGGCCTCGACGCGGGAGCCGAAGGAGCGGGTCGCCACGAGGGTCCGGCCGGGGGCGACGACGTCGGGCTTGGCGAGCCCGGCCGCCGTCGGCCCCCGCGAGGACCACGCGGGTACGACGTCGTTCGCCGGGTCGGTGTCGCTCTTGTCGTCGTACGCGCCCACCGTGATCACGAGCGGGTCGTCGGCGGGCTTGAGGATGGTGCCGGTGCCCGGGCCGCTGTTGCCCGCGGCGGTCACCACGACGATCCCCAGCCGCCACAGCCGCTCGACGGCGTAGTTGAGCGGGTCCAGCCCCGGGGACTGGGTCGATGCCGTGCCCCAGGACAGGTTGAGCACGCGGATGTCGAACTGGTCCCGGTAGGCGGCCACCCAGTGCATGCCCTGCAGCACGGTCGAGACGTCGGTCGCGCCGTTGCGCCCGGCGACCTTCACCGACACGACGGTGGCCTCGGGCGCGACGCCGGTCCGAGCTCCGCCCGGGGAGTCGGCGCTGTCCTGCCCGCTGCCGCCCACGATGCCGGCCATGACGGTGCCGTGGCCGTAGGTGTCGACGACGGTGCCCTCGCCGGACAGGTCGGGGCCGTGCACGAGCCGCCCGGCGAGGTCGCGCATGGGCGACACGCCGGTGTCGAGCACGGCGACGCCCACGCCGCGCCCGGTGGTGCTGCCCTGCGCCCACAGGGTGGTGGCGCCGGTCGAGCGCGCGAAGGACGACGACGTCGTGGCGTCGCTGTAGATCAGCTGCTGGAAGCGTCCGGAGCGGTTGGCCGTCACCGCCCGCACCACAGGCGCGGCGGCCACGTCGTCGAGCCGGTCGGCCGGCACGCGCGCCCGGACGCCGTCCACGACGGGCAGCGGGGCGGTGACCGCGCCTCCAGCGGCGCGCACCACCGCGGCGACCGCCGCTCCCCTGCCCGGGCTGCCGGTGACGACGACGTCGACCTGCCCCTGCCCGGCGGTCCGCAGCCCGGGGTCGAGCTTGGCCGCGACCGGCGGGGCCGCCCGGCCGTCGCGGGACACCTGGGCCGGCGCCTGCGACAGCCCCTCAGCCGGGGTGTGCGCTGCGGCGGGCAGCGCACCCGGAGCGAGCAGCAGCGAGCCCGTCGCCGTGAGGGCGAGGGCCAGCCGCCGTCGCCGGGGACGACGTGTCGAGACGTTCAACGGGATGCCTCCAGCCAGGTCCACACGGGATCTGGAGCAACGACAGGGGCAGGCGCCGCCGAGATACCCCGACCGGGTCGTCCACCGGAGTCGAGCGGGCACCCGGCGCTGCCGGACCTCTGTCCGTGACGGACGGCCAGGGGCTCGCGGCGCGGGATCCCGAGGCAGCGACCCGCCTGGTCCTCGGCTGCGCCCAAGGCGCGGATGGAACCGGCGGTGGCCCGGGTGCTGGCGGGCAGCGGGCGTGCCGGAGAGTCTGGAGCAGCTGCAGGAGACGAAGCAGAGGGTCGTGCACCTGTTCGAGCTCGAGGGCCGCGAGCTGCGGATGCGCGCTGGTGCGGGGCTACCTGCTCGGCCGCCCGGCTCGCGCCGCTGCACGCGCCCCGCAGCGCCGCCGGCGCAGGGGTAACAGTCGCCTGTCCGGGTGCGTGGTCCGCCGCCCGCGTGGCACTCCTACGGCATGACTCTCGATGCCCTGGCCGGGACCGGCCTCGAACGGCGGGCGGTCGTGTGCTCCGCCTGCGGACAGCCCTGGGACGAGCGCGTGGTCGAGGCCGGTTCTCCGGCCTTGCCCGCGGGCGCCGACCTGTGCCCGCGGTGCCTCCTGCAGCGGCACGGCGCGGTCACCCCGTACCCGGGCTGAGCGCGGGACCCGCCGCGCTCAGCCGTTCTGGCCCTGTCGGGCGAGCGCGGTGAGCCGACTGACCGCCCGCAGGTACTTCTTCCGGTAGCCGCCGCGCAGCAGCTCGTCCGGGAACAGCCCGTCCAACGGCACGCCGCTGGTGAGGACCGGGATGTCGCGGTCGTAGAGCCGATCGGCGAGCACGACCAGCCGCAGCGCCGCCGCCTGGTCGTCGACGCAGGAGACGCCGACGAGCCCGACCAGCGGGACGCCGTCGACGAGCGCGCCGTACCGGGAGGGGTGCAGCTGCCCGAGGTGCTGCAGCAGCTCGGGGAAGGCGTCGCAGGTGGCGCCCGCGACCTCCGCGGTGCGCCGCACGACCTGCTGGTCGGTCACCGGCGCCGGCGCGGCCGGCAGACCTCGGTGCCGGTAGTCCTCGCCGTCGATCCGCACCGGCTCGAAGTGACCGGACAGCCCCTGGATCTCGCGCAGGAAGTCGTCGGCGGCGAAGCGCCCCTCCCCCAGCGCGCCGGGCAGCGTGTTGCTCGTCGCCGCCACCCGTACCCCCGCGTCGACCAGGCGCTGCAGGAGCGTCGACACGAGCACCGTGTCGCCCGGGTCGTCGAGCTCGAACTCGTCGATGGCGAGCAGCCGGTGCTGCGACAGGGCCTCGACGGTCGGGCCGAAGCCGAGCGCGCCCACCAGATGGGTGAGTTCGACGAAGGTGCCGTACGCCCGGGGCTCCGGCGCGACGTGCCACAGCGACGTCAGCAGGTGCGTCTTGCCCACGCCGTAGCCGCCGTCGAGGTACACGCCGGGACGGCCCGGAGGTGGCTTGGGCCGCCCGAACAGGCGGCGCGGCGGCGGCGGAAGCGTCTGCGCGAACGCCTGGAGCACCTGCACGGCCTGGGCCTGCGACGGCTGGGCCGGGTCGGGCACGTAGGTCTCGAAGCGGGCGGCGGCGAACCGCGGCGGCGGCGCCATCCCGGCGACCAGCGTCTCCGCCGGGACGACGGGCGCGCGGTCGGCGAGGCGCGGGGCGGGCACGGGCGACCAGCCTAGGAGC
>JALYMN010000045.1 GCA_030773675.1 Actinomycetota bacterium | reverse complement strand
GTCCAGCTGCGCGCGCACGGCGCGGCCCTGCCCGCGGACGTGCACCCCGACGGCGACGGCTGGCGGATCGCGCTCGGGCAGCCGGCCCGGGGGATCGCCGCCGGGCAGGCCGCGGTGCTGTACGACGGCGACACCGTCCTCGGCAGCGCGACCGTCAGCGGCACCGCGTGAGGGGTCTCGGCCTTCCGCCGGGCACCGTCACGGGCATCGGCAGCCTGCCGGGCACGGCTGCGGGGGAGTGGGCCCGGCGCGTGCTCGACCTGCCGCTGCCGTTCCTGCCCGAGCTGCCCGCCCGCGGCCCGCACGCCGACCTGACCGGGCGCACCGCCGCACTGCTCACCGACCTGCCGGTCGACCTGCAGCCCAGCGGCTGGCGGCTGGTGGAGCGCCCGTCGCGCGACGGCGTCCGGGCGCGCGACCTGCTGGCCCGCGACCTCGACGCGCTCGAGGATGCCGTCGGCGGCGCCCCGCTGTCCCGGCTCAAGGTGCAGGCGGCCGGCCCCTGGACCCTCGCCGCCACCCTCGAGCTGACCCGCGGCGAGCGGGCGCTGGCCGACCCGGGCGCCGTCCGCGACCTGCGCGCCAGCCTCGCCGAGGGCCTGTCGCTGCACCTCGCCGACCTGCGCCGCCGCTTCCCGGACGTCGAGCTCGTGCTGCAGCTCGACGAGCCCGCGCTGCCGGCCGTGCTGGCCGGAGCGGTTCCGACGCCGAGCGGGTTCGGGGCCTACCGGGTGCCCGAGCCGCGGCTGGTGCAGGAGCACCTGGCCGACGTCCTCGCGGTGCACGACCGCACCGTCGTGCACATCTGCGCCGCCCGGCCGCCGGTGCGCACGCTCCGCGCCGCCGGGGCGTCGGCGCTGGCACTCGACCTGCTCCTGCCGCAGGACGAGGACGCGCTCGCCGAGGCGCTCGAGGCCGGCGCGACCCTGCTGGCCGGCGTGGTGGCGGCGACCGGCGCGACGCCGCTGTCCGTCGACGACGTCCTGCGCCCGCTGCGGGAGCTGTGGCGCCGGCTGGGGCTCGCCGCCGAGATGCTCCCGGCCGTCGTGCTCACGCCGTCGTGCGGGCTCGCGGGAGCTTCGGAGGGGTACGCGCGGGCGGTGCTGGAGCAGCTCGGGCGGGCCGCGGCCGCGCTGGAGGAGGAGCCGCTGTGACCGAGGGACCGGCGGAGCCCGTCGCGCCGGTGCCGGACGACGCCCGGGCCCGGCACAGCGAGCTGTGCAAGGTGCTCGAGGAGCACGCGTTCCGCTACTACGTGCTCGACTCCCCGACGGTCAGCGACGCGGAGTACGACCGGCTGACGGGCGAGCTGCGCACGCTCGAGGACGCCTTCGACGCGCTGCGCACGCCCGACTCCCCGACGCAGAAGGTCATGGGGACCTACTCCACCGACTTCGCCCCGGTGCAGCACCTCGAGCGGCTGATGAGCCTCGGCAACGTCTTCGACGCCGACGAGCTGCGCGCCTGGGCCGGGCGGGTCACGAAGGACGCGCCGCAGGCCCGCTGGCTGTGCGAGCTCAAGATCGACGGCCTGGCCGTGGCGCTGGTCTACCGCGACGGCCGGCTGGTCCGGGCGGCCACGCGCGGCGACGGCCGCACCGGCGAGGACATCACGCCCAACCTCCGGACGCTGCGCAGCGTCCCCGGCCGGCTCAGCGGGCCGGACGTGCCCGCCCTGCTCGAGGTCCGGGGCGAGGTGTTCCTCGCCACCGGCGACTTCGCCCGGCTCAACGAGCGGCTCGTCGCCGAGGGCAAGGCGCCGTTCGCCAACCCGCGCAACGCCGCGGCGGGCAGCCTGCGGCAGAAGGACCCGCGCACCACGGCCGGGCGGCCGCTCAGCCTCACCGTGCACGGCCTCGGCACCCGCGAGGGGTGGGAGCCCGAGACGCAGAGTGAGGCCTACACGCGCCTGGCGGAGTGGGGGCTGCCGGTGAGCAGCCGCGCCGAGGTGTTCGACGACCTCGACGGCGTCCTCGGCTACGTCGCCCGCTGGGGCGAGCACCGGCACGACGTCGAGCACGAGATCGACGGCGTCGTCGTCAAGGTCGACCAGGTGCCGCTGCAGCGCCGGCTGGGCGCGACGAGCAGCGCGCCGCGCTGGGCGATCGCCTTCAAGTACCCGCCGGAGGAGGCGACGACGAGGCTGCACGACATCTCGGTCAACGTCGGCCGGACCGGGCGCGTCACGCCGTTCGCCTACCTGGAGCCGGTCCAGGTCGGCGGGGTCATGGTCAAGCTCGCCACGCTGCACAACGCCGACGAGGTGCGCCGCAAGGGTGTGCTCATCGGCGACACCGTCGTCGTCCGACGGGCCGGCGACGTGATCCCCGAGGTGGTCGGCCCGGTCGTCGCGTTGCGCACCGGGGGGGAGCGGGAGTTCGTCATGCCGACGCACTGCCCCGAGTGCGGGACGGCGCTGCGGCAGATGCGCGAGGGCGACAAGGACCTGCGCTGCCCGAACGCCCGCTCCTGCCCGGCGCAGCTGCGTGAGCGGGTGTTCTCGATGGCGAGCCGGGGCGCGCTCGACATCGAGGGCCTCGGCTACGAGGCCGCCCGCAGCCTCACCGAGGAGGGGCTGGTGCAGGACGAGGGCGACGTCCTGCTGCTCGACGAGGCTGCGCTGCTGCGCAGCCGCTTCTACACGACGAAGGCCGGCTCCCTGTCGGCCGCCGCCCGGCAGCTGCTGGCCGGACTCGAGGAGGCCAAGAGCCGGCCGCTGTGGCGCTACCTCGTCGCGCTGTCGATCCGGCACGTCGGCGGGCCGACCGCGCGCGACCTGGCCCGCGAGTTCCGCGCGATAGACCGGATCGAGCGCGCCTCGGCCGAGGAGCTGGCCGCCGTCGAGGGCGTGGGCCCGGTCGTCGCGCAGAGCGTGCGCGACTGGTTCGACGTCGACTGGCACCGTGAGATCATCGCCAAGTGGCGCCGCGCCGGGGCGGTGCTCGCCGACGACGCCGAGGACGAGGCGCCCAGGCCGCTCGAGGGCGTGTCCGTCGTGGTGACCGGCACCCTCGCCTCGTTCAGCCGGGACGGCGCCAGCGAGGCCGTGCAGCAGCGCGGCGGCAAGGTCACCGGCAGCGTCAGCAAGAAGACCGACTTCGTCGTCGTCGGCGCCGACCCGGGAGCGGCCAAGCACGACAAGGCGGTCAAGCTCGGCGTCCCGCTGCTGGACGACGACGGCTTCCGCGTGCTGCTCGAGCAGGGGCCCGAGGCCGCGAGCGCGGTCGCCCGGACGGGCCCCGAGCCCGCCTGACGGTCGCGAGGCGGCCCGCCGCCCGCGTGCTGCGGTAGCCGTAACCGAACAGCCACGACACCCTTCCCACAAGTGCTCCATCCCACACCTGTGTGTAGGTTTCGCGCACCGTTCCCCACCCCGGCGTCATGAGCGCCTGTCGAGGAGTGCTGCGTGTCCTTGTCCAGATCACGAGTCCGCGGCGCGAGGCGCCTGGCTGCAGCCGGAGCGGCCGGCGCCGTCCTGGTGGCGCTCGCGCCGGGGCTGCCGTCCGCCGTCGCCCAGACCGGCGGCCCGAGCGGGCGCGTCGACGTCCAGGGGGAGCAGCGCGGCCACCGCGACGC
>JALYMN010000044.1 GCA_030773675.1 Actinomycetota bacterium | reverse complement strand
CCGTCACCCCTGCCCGCTGCCCCGCCGGGCCGTCGCCCACGCGTCCACCGGGGCCGACGCCGGCACGGCGCCGGCCCGACGGCGGTCACCTACCGCGCGCAGCCGCGTCGACCGCGGTGGCGAGGCGGGCCGCCGCTCCGTCGCCCTGCGGGAGGAACAGGCTGGGCTCGGTCAGCTCGAGCTCGAGCAGCAGCGGCGTCCCGTCCGGGCCGTCGACGACGTCGACCCGGGCGTACAGCAGGTCCTCAGCGCCGAGCCGGTCGCGGACGGCGGCCAGCGCCGCCCGGGCCACCTCGAGCTGGTCGGGGCGCGCGGTCACCGGGCGCAGGTCGCCCCGGCTGTCCCGGTCCTGGCGCACGCCCTCGCCCCGCTGGAGCAGCGGCCCCTTGCGCACGGCGTGGGAGAACGCCCCGCCGACGTGCAGCAGCGCAGTCTCGCCGGCGCTGTCCACCGCGGCGACGTAGGGCTGCACCATCGCCGTCCGCCCGGCGCCGACGAGGGCGGCGACGTGGGCGAGGACGTCGTCCGGGTCGGTCCACCGCGCGGCGTCGCGCGAGCCGGCGGACACCGACGGCTTGACCACCCACTCCTCGGCGTCCGGCAGCTCGCCCGCGGACGCCGGGTCCCAGACCGTCGGGACGACCGGGCAGCCGGCCGCCTCGACGTCGCGCAGGTAGCGCTTGTCGACGTTCCAGCGCAGCACCTCGGGCGGGTTGCGCAGCCGGGGCACGGCGTCGGCCCAGGCGAGGAACTCCTCGAGCCGCCAGGCGTAGTCCCAGCACGACCGCACGACGACGAGGTCGTAGCCGGCCCAGTCGGCGTCGGGGTCGTCCCAGCGCACGACGTCGACGTCCAGCCCGGCCTCGGCGAAGGCGGCGCGGGCCAGCGGCAGGTCGGGGTCGACCCGGCTGCCGCGCTCGGACGTCGCGAGGGCGAAGCGTCGCTCAGCCACCGGCGGCGCTGGAGACCATCGCGGCTGTCACCCGGATCCGCTCCTCGCCGTCGACCTCACGATGCGTCTCAGCGTAGGGAGCGCACCGGTTCTCCGGCAGCCGCTGCCCCGGGCGCGGTGCCCCACGTAGCCTCGAGGGCGTGAGCGTCTCCCCCGCACCCGTCGTCGTCCTCGACGACCGCTTCGCCCGCGAGCTCGGGGAGATGGCGCTCCCCTGGCAGGCCGAGCAGGCCCCCGACCCCCGGCTGCTGGTGCTCAACGCACCTCTGGCCAAGGAGCTCAGCCTCGACCCGGACTGGCTGCGCAGCGCCGACGGTCTGCGCCTGCTGGTCGGCGCCCTCGTCCCTGCCGGTGCCCGTCCTGTGGCGCAGGCCTACGCCGGGCATCAGTTCGGCGGGTACGTCCCGCGTCTCGGCGACGGCCGCGCACTCCTCCTCGGCGAGGTCGTCGGCGCCGACGGGCGGCTCCGCGACCTCCACCTCAAAGGTGCTGGGCGCACGCCGTTCGCGCGTGGCGGTGACGGTCTGGCGGCGGTCGGCCCGATGCTGCGCGAGCACGTCGTCAGCGAGGCGATGCACGCCCTCGGCATCCCGACGACCCGTTCCCTCGCCGTGGTGGCGACGGGGCGGAAGGTGGCCCGCGAGACCCTGCTGCCGGGAGCCGTGCTGGCCCGGGTCGCCAGCAGCCACCTCCGGGTTGGCAGCTTCCAGTACGCGCGGGCCACGGGGAACGTCGACCTCCTGCGCCGCCTCGCCGACCACGCGATCGCCCGCCACCACCCCGGCGCCGCGCAGGCGGAGCACCCGTACCTCGCCCTGTTCGAGGCCGTGGTCGCCGCCCAGGCGTCCCTGGTCGCCCGGTGGATGCTCGTGGGGTTCGTCCACGGGGTCATGAACACCGACAACATGACGATCTCGGGCGAGACGATCGACTACGGGCCCTGCGCCTTTCTGGACGCCTTCGACCCGGCCACGGTCTACAGCTCGATCGACGAGGGCGGGCGCTACGCCTACGGCAACCAGCCGCTGGTGGCGGAGTGGAACCTCGCGCGGCTGGCCGAGGCCCTCCTGCCCCTGTTCGCCGACGACGAGGAGCAGGCCATCGCGCTCGCGGTGGAGGCGCTCGGCGCCTTCCGCCCGCGGTACGGCGACGCGTGGTCGGCCGGCATGCGGGCCAAGCTCGGCCTGCCCGAGGGCACCGCCGACGCCGTGACCGCGCCGCTGGTCCAGGAGCTGGTCGGCATGCTTGCGGGGAGCCGCGTCGACCACACGTCGTTCTTCCGCGCCCTCGGGGCGGCCGCGCGCGGCGACGCCGAGCCTGCGCGAAGCCTGTTCCTCGACCTGGCGGCGTTCGACGCCTGGGCGGAGCGCTGGCACGCGCTGGGTCCCGACGCCGACGCCATGGACCGGGTCAACCCCGTCTACATCCCCCGCAACCACCTCGTCGAGGAGGCCCTCGCCGCCGCGGTCGACGGCGACCTCGGCCCGCTGCACGGGCTGCTCGGCGCCGTGACCGCCCCGTTCGACGAGCGCCCGGGCCTCGACCGCTACGCCGCGCCCGGCCCGGACGACGGCGCCTACCGGACGTTCTGCGGGACCTGACGCTCCGCCGGCCGGCCGTGGACCCGCGAGCGTGCACCTCGCAGTCGTGGAGGCTCGCGTGCGGCTGGCGGCGCCCTGGCGCAGAACGAGTCGCCGCTGTGGACCTCAGCGGCGAGGCAGGACGGCGGCCAGCACCCGGTCGATCCCGACCTGACGGGCGACCGCGCGGGCGCTCCGCTCGTTGTCACCGGTGATCATCACGATCTCCAGGCCCATCCGGCGCAGCTCGGCGACCGCCGCGACCGAGTCCGGCTTGAGCGTGTCGGCGACCGCGACCAGACCCGCGGCCCGTCCGTCGACCGCGACGTGCATCGGCGCTTGCCCTCGTCGGCGAGCCCGGCGGCGTGCGACTCCAGCGCAGCAGCTCGGCGCTGTCCTGACCGCCGACCGGCACGACGTCGGTGAGCGAAGGCCTGCCAGCGGTGATCGTGCCGGTCTTGTCCAGCACGACCGTGTCGAGCTTGTACGCGGTCTCCAGCGCTTCGGCGCTCTTGACCAGCACACCAGCGGCTGCGCCCTTGCCGGTGGCCACCATCACCGACAGGGGGGTGGCCAGCCGGAGCGCACACGGGCAGGCGATGATCAGCACGCTGACCGCGGCGACCACCGCCAGTGTCAGCGCCGAACCGAGGACGAACCACAGCACGAACGTGGCGATCGCGACGAAGATCACCGCCGGAACGAAGGAGGACGCGACCAGGTCGGCCAGCCGCTGGATCGGCGCCTTGCTGCTCGACGCCTCCTGCACCAGCTTGACGATCTGCGCGAGCGCGGTCTCCGCGCCGACCCGGGTCGCCCGCATGGTGAACCCGCCTGTCGTGTTCACCGTGGCGCCGACGACCGGGTCGCCGGTGCTCTTGGTCACCGGCAGGCCGACCGAGCAGGATCACCGTGAGGATGAAGGCGACGACCTCGTAGTACACCTCGCGGACGCTCTCTGGCAGGACCTGCGGAACGACGGTCGCGACCAGGCTGTAGCCGAACGCGGCGATCGTCCCGAGCGTGATCAGACTGTTCATCTCAGCGCTGCGGTTGCGCAGTGCGCGCCAGCCGATCGTGTGGATCGGCCAGCCGACGTACAGGAACACCGGCACCGTCAGCAGCAGCTGGGTGTAGGGGTTCTGGAGCAGGTCCGGTACGTACTGCCCGCCGATGAAGTGCTCGACCATCGCCGCGTAGAGCACCGGCAGCGTCAGCACGGCCCCGAGCGCGACGCGGCGCAGCAGGTCGCGGACCTCCTCGCGGCGGGGCGCCGCCTCGGCGTCCTCGTCCCGTCGCTGCCCAGCTCGGGGCGCAGCCGGGCCGGGAAGCCGGTGGCCGTCGCGACCGCCTCGGTGAGCCCCGCGACGTCGACCAGGTCCGGGGCGTAGTGCACGACGGCGCGCTCGGCCCCGAAGTTCACCTCCGCCTTGTCGACGCCGCCGACCGCGCGCAGCTGCGCCTCGGCGCGGGCGGTGTCGGTCGGCAGGCTGCGCAGCGCGCCGGGCAACAGGAACTCGCCCGCTCCACGGCGTGGCCGCTCTCCAGCCGGGCCCCCCGACCGCCCGGGCGGTCGCCCGGTTGCCCTCGGTGACGCCGCGGGCCGCCTCGACCGCCTTGTCGCCGCCCTGGTCCGGCGAGGCCAGCGCGGTCTCGCCGCGCCGCGCTCACCGCGAACACCGCCGCTGTCAGCCATCACGCTCGCGGCGGCGCCACCCC
>JALYMN010000043.1 GCA_030773675.1 Actinomycetota bacterium | reverse complement strand
GCCGAGGCCGCCGCCGTCCGCACCGCGCCGAGGTCGGCCGGCGTGCCGGCGAGCGCCTGCTCGGTGGCCGACGCGCGCAGCGGCGTGGAGCCCATGTTCGTCAGGCCGATCCGGGCCTCGGCGATCGAGCCGTTGTCGCGGCGCACGGCCGTGGCCACCGCGACGATCGACCAAGCCTGCGCCACCCGGTTGAACTTCTCGTAGCGCACGCCCCACTGGCCCTCGAGCTTGGGCACGCGCACCTCGACGAGCAGCTCCTCGGGCTGCATCGAGGTCTCGAGGTAGTCGACGAAGAACTCCGACGCGGGGATGCTGCGCCGCCCGCCCGGACCCTCGACGACCATCACGGCGTCGAGCGCCAGCGCCACCGCGGCGAGGTCCCCCGCGGGGTCGGCATGGGCCAGCGCTCCGCCGAAGGTCCCGCGGTGGCGCACCGCCGGGTCGGCGACGGTCGCCGTCGCCTCGGCGACGAGCGCCGCGTGCTGGCGCACCAGGTCGTCGCGCAGGACGTCGTCGTGGCGGGTCATCGCGCCGATCACGATCGCGTCGCCGTCGTCGCACACGCCGCGCATCTCCTGCACCCGGCCGAGGTCGACGAGCACCGTCGGGAAGGCGAGCCGCAGCCGCAGCACCGGGATGAGGGACTGCCCGCCGGCGAGCACCTTGGCGTCCTCGCCGGCCTCGCCGAGCGCCCGGACGGCGTCCGCGACGGTCGTCGGCGCGACGTAGTCGAACTGGGCGGGGATCATGCCGGCTCTCCGTCGATCGTGGCCGTGCCGGCGGCGCCGGACGCGACCTGGTTCTGCGCTCCGCCGTAGGACACCGTCCCGTCGGCGACCCGCGCCTGCCCGTCGCCGTTGATCGCCCGCCACACGCGCTCCGGGGTGGCCGGCATGTCGATGTCGTTGACGCCGTACGGCCGCAGCGCGTCGACGATCGCGTTGATCACGGCGGGCGGCGAGGCGATCGTGCCGGCCTCACCGACGCCCTTGACGCCGAGCGCGTTGCTCGTCGAAGGCGTCTCGGTCCGTCCGGTCGTGAAGTGCGGCAGGTCGACCGCGCTGGGCACCAGGTAGTCGACCATCGAGCCGGTGACGAGGTTGCCCTCGCCGTCGTAGACGGCCTCCTCGTACAGCGCCTGCGCGATGCCCTGCGCCAGGCCGCCGTGCACCTGCCCCTCCACGATGACCGGGTTCACGATCTTGCCGACGTCGTCCACGCAGGCGTACTTGCGAATCTTGGTGAACCCGGTCTCCGTGTCGACCTCGACCGCGCAGAGGTGGGTGCCGTGCGGGTAGGAGAAGTTCTCCGGATCGTAGACGTAGTCGCTGTCGAGGGTGGGCTCCATGCCCTCCGGCAGGTTGTGCGCCGCGAACGTCGCGAGCGCCACCTCCTGGATCGTGATCTTGGCCTCGGGCGAGCCCTTCACGCTGAACGTGCCGCCCGAGAACTCGACGTCGCCCTCGGACGCCTCGAGCAGGTGCGCGGCGATCCGCTTGGCCTTGTCGAGCACCTTCTCCGTGGCCTTGTGGAGCGCGACCCCGCCGACCACGAGGGAGCGCGAGCCGTAGGTGTCCATGCCCTTGGGGCTCGAGTCGGTGTCGCCCGTGACGACCTCGACGTCCTCGAAGGGCACGCCGAGCGCGTCGGCGACGATCTGGCTCCATGCGGTGTGGTGGCCCTGGCCGTGCGGCGTGGCGCCGCTGGTCACCTCGACCTTGCCGGTGGGCAGCATGCGGACCTGGGCGGCCTCCCAGCCGCCGGCCCCGTAGGACAGCGAGCCGAGCACCCTGCTCGGCGCCAGGCCGCACATCTCGGTGAAGGTCGAGATGCCGATCCCGAGCTGGACCGGGTCGTTGCGCTCGCGCCGCTCGGCCTGCTCGCGGCGCATGCCCTCCATGTCGAACAGCTGCTCGGCCTTGTCGGTCGCGGCCTCGTAGTTGCCCGAGTCGTAGGTCAGCCCCGCGACCATGTCGTAGGGGAACTCCTCGTGCTGAATCCAGTTCTGCCGGCGCAGGTCCATCGGGTCGCGGCCGAGCTCGGAGGCGAGCTCGGTCATGATCCGCTCGATGGCGTACGTCGCCTCCGGACGCCCCGCGCCGCGGTAGGCGTCGGTCGGCGTCTTGGTGGTGAACACGCCGGTGCAGGCGAAGTCGTAGGCGTCCATCTTGTAGATGGCGGGGAACATGAACGCGCCGAGCACCGGGATGCCCGGGGTGACGAGCTGCAGGTAGGCGCCCATGTCGGCGAGCAGGCGCACCTTGAGGCCGAGCAGCGTGCCGTCGGGCTTGGCGGCGATCTCGATGTCCTGGATCTGGTCGCGGCCGTGGATGGTGGCCTGGTAGTTCTCGCTGCGCGACTCGGTCCACTTGATCGGCCGCCCCAGCTTCCTGGCCACGACGAGGGCGAGCACCTCCTCGGCGTACACGTTCAACTTGGAGCCGAAGCCGCCGCCGACGTCCGGGGCGATGACCCGGATCTTGTGCTCGCCGATGCCGGTGACCAGCGCGAGCATGACGCGCAGGATGTGCGGGATCTGGGTGGCCGAGTAGACGGTGTACTCGTCGGCGGCCGAGATCGGCGCGACGACGACCGAGCGCGGCTCCATCGCGGTCGGCAGCAGGCGCTGCTGGCGGAACCGGCGCTTCACGACCACCGCGTCGGGGTTGGCCGTCAGCAGCTCGTCGTAGTTCTGACCGCTGGCGAACGGCCAGACGAAGGACTGGTTGGTGCCCTTGTCGCTGTGGACGAGCGGCGCGCCCTCCTTCAGGGCCTCCTCCATGTCGACCACGGCCGGCAGCTGCTCATACTCCACGGCGATCGCCTCGAGCGCGTCGGCGGCGGCGTACCGGTCGCGGGCGACGACGACGGCCACGCCGTCACCGACGTAGCGCACCTCGTCCGTGGCGAGCGGCGGGTGGTCGGGGTGGACCATGTCCGGCGTCACCGGCCAGGCGCAGGGCAGCGTCCCCTGGACGTCGGCGAGGTCGCGACCGCTGTAGGCGGCGATGACCCCGGGCATCTCCAGCGCGCCGGAGACGTCGACGGAGACGACCTTGGCGTGCGCCATGGGGCTGCGCAGCACGGCCATGTGCAGCAACCCGGGCAGCGCGATGTTGTCGGTCCAGTTGGTCTGCCCGGTGAGGAGCTTCGGGTCCTCCTTGCGGCGCCGGCCCCGGCCGAGCTCTCCGCCGCCGTACGGCGAGGACAGGGCGTCGGACTCGGCGATCTGCTCGGCGACGAAGCCGGCGTCCAGCTGCTCGGTCATGCGGTGGCTCCTGCGGTGACGGACTCGGCGGCGTTCTCGGACGGGTCGCGGAAGGAGCCGGGCAGCGGGCCCTCGCCGCGCATCTCGGAGGCGGCCGACAGGACGGCCTTGACGATGTTCTGGTAGCCGGTGCAGCGGCACAGGTTGCCCTCGAGGCCGTGGCGCACCTCGTTCTCCGTGGGGTCCGGGTTGTTCTTCAGCAGGTCGACGGCGGCCATGACCATGCCAGGCGTGCAGTAGCCGCACTGCAGGCCGTGGTGCTGCTGGAAGGCCTTCTGCACCGGGTGCAGCGCGCCGTCGCCGCCGAGCGTCCCTGCCAGGCCCTGGATGGTCGTGATCTCGGACCCGTCGGCCTGGACGGCGAGCAGCGAGCAGCTCTTCACGCTCTCGCCGTCGACGTGGAGGATGCACACGCCGCAGTTGCTGGTGTCGCAGCCAATGGGCGTGCCGACCTTGCCCAGCTTCTCGCGCAGGTGGTGGACGAGCAGGGTCCTCGGCTCGACCTGGTCCTCGTAGACGACGCCGTCCACCTTCATGCTCACCTGGGCCACAGGGCCTCCTCGTCGCGCGGGGTGGTGCCGCCGGGATGGCGGCACCGGGTCAGGCGCGACCCCGGACAGGAGGCGCGCACCGAACGGACCGGGACGGGTCCGGGTCCCGTGCACGCTCCGCGGAGTCCGGGACGGCGCACCTGCTGCAGCCCTGTGATCTGGGCCACGGCGCGCAAATCTGGCACGGAGTGCGGTAGCCCGCAACTGCCCTGTCGGAGAGGCGGGTCGGCGCCGCACGAGGCTGCACGAGGCCGGACGGGACGGCGGTCGGGAGTGCCGGGGGACGCGGTCAGGCGGTGAGGCCGGCGACCAGCTCGTCGGCCGCGCGGTACGGGTCGAGCGCCCCGTCGACGACCTTCTCGGCCAGCAGGACGAGCGACTCGGTGCCCCGCAGGTCGCCGATCCGCTCACGCAGGGCGGTGAGCGCGATGGCCTCCACCTCGTCGGCCGCCCGCTGCCGGCGCCGGACCTGCAGCTGCCCGGTCTCGGCGAGCCACCCGCCGTGCTGCTCGATGCGCTCGACGACGTCGTCGGCGCCCTCGCCCTTGGCCGCGACGGTCTTGACGATCGGCGCGACCCACTTGCCCTCGACCTTGGCCTGCGAAGGCGACTGCGTGCCGAGGGACTGCATGTAGCGCAGGTCGCGCACGACCTGGTCGGCGCCGTCGCGGTCGGCCTTGTTGACGACGAAGACGTCGGCCACCTCGAGGATGCCCGCCTTGGCCGCCTGGATCCCGTCGCCCATGCCCGGCGCGAGCAGGACGAGCGTGGTGTCGGCGAGCGAGGCCACCTCGACCTCGGCCTGTCCGACGCCGACGGTCTCGACGAGGACGACGTCGCAGCCGGCGGCCGACAGCACCCGCAGCGCCTGCGGCGTCGCCCAGGACAGGCCCCCGAGGTGCCCGCGGCTGGCCATCGAGCGGATGAACACGCCGTCGTCGGTCGCGTGGTCCTGCATGCGCACACGGTCGCCGAGCAGCGCGCCGCCGGAGAAGGGGCTCGACGGGTCGACGGCGAGCACGCCCACCCGCATGCCCCGGCGCCGGTACGCGGCGACCAGGGCGCTCGTCGACGTCGACTTGCCGACGCCCGGGGAGCCGGTGAGGCCGACGACCCGGGCGTGCCCGGCGTGCGGCGCGAGCAGCGCCATCACCTCGCGCAGCGCCGGGCTCGCGTCCTCCACCAGGCTGATCAGGCGCGCGACGGCCCGGGC
>JALYMN010000042.1 GCA_030773675.1 Actinomycetota bacterium | reverse complement strand
GGCAACCACTCGATCGGTGAACACACCCCCGGCCAGCAACGGCACGGCCAGCAGCGGCACGGCCAGCAGCGGCACGACCAGCAGCGGCAGCGCGCTGCGGCGCGACCCGGTGACGTGCCCCGCGCAGGACACGAGCCGGGCTGGGCCAGGGCTCAAGTGCTGCTGTCCGCCGTCGCGCCTGATCCAGCCCGGGCGGCGCAGCTGGCGGGCCTGGCCTGCCCACCGGCTGCTGGGCCCGCCGCGACGCTGGCTGGGGAGCCGCTCAAGGACGCTGAGGACGGGCGGACCTGCTGACAGCGACCGATGTCCTGGAGCAGGACGCCGACCCGAGGAGGACCTGGCGCTGCTGGACCGGGTGCTGGCCCAGCCCGCAGTGCGGTCGGTCCCTCAGCCGCTGGTCGAGCTCGACACCGGCCAGACGGTGGCTCTCGAGGCGCTGGCCCGGCAGACCGCTCGCCGCTGGAACGCCCGGACCTGCTGTCCGCCGCCGACCTGCGCACCCCGCGGGCGGCGGTCAAGCCGCTGCTGATCGAGGTCAGCGAGCAGCCTGAGGGTCAGGCGGCCGCCGGCTGCTCGCCGCAGGCGATGTGCGGCACCGTCTGGCGCGGCCCGACGCTGGAACCGTCGGGGAGGAGCTCGCCGGTGTCGTCGAACAGCACCACGCCGTTGCACAGCAGGCTCCAGCCCTGCTCCGGGTGGCGGTGCACGGTCCGCGCGGCGTCGTGGTCGACGGCCTCGGCGGAAGGGCAGGCGGGGAAGTGTGTGCACATCGTCGTGCTCCCGGTGCGGAGGAGTTCTGCTCGACAAGGACAAGTGTCGGCACCCGACGCCGTCGGGGAATGGCCTGTCCTGACCGTTCTGCCACCACCTGGACGAGCGCCGGCCACGTCCGCCCGCGGCCCCGCGCGGCACCCTGACGTGCCATGCCGACCGCGCCTGCGTGCTCACCGCGCCGGGCGAGAGCCAATGCGGGACGTCCCGGCGCCGCCGGCCGACGGCCAGAAGAGCTGTCCGGCGTCGGCCGTCTCTACGCTGCCGAGATGCGCCCTCCTGAGGCGGCCCGCGCGGGCAGACGGGGACGAGCACGGCCGTGACGACGGACACACGCACGCCCGGGCCGCACGTCGCGGACAGCCACGACCTGACCCGCGTGCAGGGCGCGCGCGAGAACAACCTCAAGGATGTCATCGTCGAGATCCCGAAGCGCCGGCTGACGGTGTTCACCGGCGTCTCGGGCTCGGGCAAGAGCTCGCTGGTGTTCGGCACGATCGCGGCGGAGTCGCAGCGGCTGATCAACGAGACCTACAGCGCCTTCGTGCAGGGCTTCCTGCCGACGCTGGCGCGGCCCGAGGTCGACGTGCTGGACGGACTGACGACCGCGATCGTCGTCGATCAAGAACGGATCGGGTCCAACTCCCGCTCCACCGTCGGCACCGCCACCGACGCCAACGCGCTGCTGCGCGTCCTCTTCAGCCGGCTCGGGCAGCCGCACATCGGTCCACCCAACGCGTACTCGTTCAACGTTCCGTCGGTGAGGGCCAGCGGCGCGATCACCATCGAGCGCGGTGTCGGAAAGACGAAGACCGAGAAGGCGACCTTCAACCGCCTCGGCGGGATGTGCCCGCGCTGCGAGGGCATGGGCTCGGTCACTGACTTCGACCTCTCGGCGCTCTACGACGACAGCCTGTCGCTCAACGAGGGCGCGCTCACCATCCCCGGCTACACCATGACGGCTGGTACGGCCGCATCTACCGCGGCTGCGGCTTCTTGGACCCCGACAAACCGATCCGCCGATACAACAAGAAGGAAGTGCACGACCTCCTCCACAGGGAGCCGACCAAGATCAGGGTCGACGGGATCACCCTGACGTACGAGGGGCTGATCCCGAAGATCCAGAAGTCGATCCTGTCCCAAGGACGTCGATGCGCTGCAGCTGCACGTCCGCGCTTTCGTGGAGCGGGCGGTGACGTTCTCGACCTGTCCCGAGTGCGACGGCACCCGGCTCAGCGAGGAGGCCCGGTCGTCCAGGATCAGGGGGAGGAACATCGCCGACGTCTGCGCGATGCAGATCAGCGACCTGACGGACTGGGTGCGGGACCTGGACGAACCGTCCGTCGCACCGCTGCTGGCGTCGCTCCAGCACACCCTCGAGTCGTTCGTCGAGATCGGGCTCGGCTACCTCAGCCTCGACCGCCCGTCAGGCACGCTCTCGGGCGGCGAGGCGCAGCGCACCAAGATGATCCGCCACCTCGGGTCGTCGCTCACCGACGTCACGTACGTCTTCGACGAGCCGACGATCGGGCTGCACCCCCACGACGTCCAGCGGATCAACGACCTGCTGCTGCAGCTGCGCGACAAGGGGAACACGGTGCTCGTCGTGGAGCACGAGCCGGAGACGATCGCGATCGCCGACCACGTCGTCGACCTCGGCCCCGGCGCCGGTACGGCGGGCGGCACCGTCTGCTTCGAGGGCACTGTCGAGGGGCTGCGGGCCAGCGGCACCCTCACCGGCCGCCACCTCGACGACCGAACCTCTCGGAAGGAGACGGTGCGGACACCCACCGGCCGGCTCGCGGTCCGCGGCGCGACCGCGCACAACCTGCACCACGTCGACGTCGACGTCCCGCTCGGGGTCCTCGTCGTCGTCACCGGGGTGGCGGGCTCCGGCAAGAGCTCACTGGTCCAGGACTCGGTGTCGGGGCGCCACGGCGTGGTGTCGATCGACCAGAGCGCGATCCGTGGCTCGCGCCGGAGCAACCCGGCGACGTACACCGGACTGCTCGAGCCGATCCGCAAGGCGTTCGCAAGAGCCAACGGCGTGAAGCCGGCGCTGTTCAGCGCGAACTCGGAGGGCGCCTGCCCCACCTGCAACGGCGCCGGCGTCGTCTACACCGACCTGGCGATGATGGCCGGGGGCGCCACGACCTGCGAGGAGTGCGAGGGCAAGCGGTTCTCGGCGGCGGTGCTGGACCACCACCTCGCCGGCCGCGACATCAGCGAGGTGCTCGCGATGTCGGTGACCGAGGCCGAGGCCTTCTTTGGCGCCGGCGAGGCGCGCACGCCGGCCGCCCAGGCCGTCCTCGCCCGGCTCGCCGACGTCGGGCTCGGCTACCTCACCCTCGGCCAACCGCTCACGACGCTGTCCGGCGGCGAGCGGCAGCGGCTCAAGCTGGCCACTCACCTGGGGGAGCAGGGCGGCGTCTACGTCCTCGACGAGCCCACCACCGGCCTGCACCTCGCCGACGTCGAGCAGCTGCTCGGCCTGCTGGACCGGCTCGTCGACTCCGGCACGTCCGTCGTCGTCGTCGAGCACTCCCAGGCGGTCATGGCGCACGCCGACTGGATCATCGACCTCGGACCCGGCGCCGGCTCCGACGGCGGCCGGATCGTCTTCGAGGGCACACCCGCCGAGCTCGTCGCCGCCCGCTCCACCCTCACCGGCGAGCAACTCGCGGCCTACGTCGGACGGGGCGGTCGGTCCGTGGAACAGGCGGACGGAGGACGTCCCGGCCAGCAGACGGGCCGACCGGGGCGGCGGGCGGGGCCGCGCCTTGACCCGTGACGAACGGACCGAGAGGGTGATCGCTTCCCGCTGACCCGCGGAGGTCGCCATGGCCCGACGACGCGACGACCCGACGCTGCTGCCCGAGGACACGCCGGAGGAGGTGCGCGAGAGCCTCACGGACGCAGGGCGCACCCCGGAGTTCGACCCGACCCTGGGGCTCGCAGTGCCCCGTCCGGTCGACGGGTCGTCGCGCCCGGTGCCGCCACACCGGCTGGTCGCGCTCGGTGACTCGCTCACCCACGGCTTCCAGAGCGGCGCGGTCTTCGCGACCGACCTGTCCTGGCCGGCTGTCGTCGCCCACGAGCTGGGCTGGCGCGACGGCTACCGCTACCCCCGCTACCCCGGCTTCGGGGGGCTCCCGTTCAACCTGGAGCTGCTGCTGCGGGAGCTGGAGGAGCGCTACGGCGCCGAGCTCAGCGTGTGGGAGATGCCGGGCGCGCTGTTCCGCGCCCGGCAGTGGGCCGACCGGTTGGAGGACCACTGGGAGCGCGGCGCCGGCGCCCGCGCGCCCCTGGTCGCGGCCTACAGCCACGCTCTGGCGATGTACGGCTGGGACCTGCGCGACGTGCTGAGCAAGACGGCGCAGACCTGCCAGCAGGCGCTGGCCGAGCCCAAGGACGATCTGCTGGCCCAGGTGGTCGAGAACCACGCCGAGAGGGCGGCGCTGCGCGTCTACCCGGGGTGGGACGAGTCGGTGCGCCGGCAGACGCTGCTCGACGCCGCCCGGGCGCTGGGGGACGAGGGCGGCGAGGGCGAGGGCATCGAGACGCTGGTGGTCTTCCTCGGCGCGAACAACTGCCTCGGCAGCGTCACCCGGCTGCGGGTCGCCTGGAGCGGACCCGACTTCGCCGACCTCGTCGGCAAGACCGCCTACACGGTGTGGCGGCCGGAGCACTTCCGGGCCGAGTACGCCGAGCTGGTGGAGTCGGTGGCGGCGATCCGTGCCCGGCACGTCATCTGGTGCACGGTGCCGCACGTCACCATCGCGCCGATCGCCCGCGGCCTCGGCGCGAAGGTCCGGCCCGGCTCGCGCTACTTCCCGTACTACGCGCGGCCGTGGGTGGCGGCGTCCGCGTTCAACCCGCGCCACGATCCGCACCTGACGGCCGGCCAGGCCCGGGCGGTGGACGCCGCGGTCGACCTCTACAACACCGACATCGAGGAGCACGTGCGGCGCGGCCGCCAGGCCGGACGCGACTGGTACCTGCTCGATGTCGCCGGGCTGCTCGACCGGCTGGCCGCCCGCCGCTACATCGACGACCCCAACGCCCGCCCGGCGTGGTGGACGCCGTACCCGTTGCCGCCGGAGCTCGCCGCGCTGCGCCCGGTGCCGGACTCGCGCTTCCTCACCGGCGACGGGCGCGGCGGCCGGGCCACAGGCGGCCTGTTCTCGCTCGACGGGGTGCACCCCACGACGGTCTGCTACGGCCTGATCGCCCAGGAGGTCCTCAACGTGATGCGGCTCGCGGGGGTGGAGTTCCGCTCCGCGGCGGGCGCGCCGCGCACCGGCCCCGTCAACGTCGACATGAGCCGGCTGCTGCTGCGCGACACGCTGGTGCGCTTCCCGCCGCAGCTGGTCGACGACAGCCTCGACGTGCTCGCCTGGGCCGACGAGGCTCTGGACTGGGTGCGCCGGGCGCTGTGCATGTCCTAGATGGCTGGTGCCGAACGCTGGTTGTAGCGGGGCGTCGGTCGGTCAGGGGCTTGCCCCGGACCTCTGTGAGCACCGGAGTGCTGAGCGCTAGCGAGAACGCGGGGTCTCGTGGCCGGGTCAGGGTCCTCCGGGCCCGGTGCTGCTGGTTCGCCCGGGAACAGGCCCTGCTCCTTCACGCCGCGGCGACTGCCCAACTGCCCGGACCTGTGCTGATCAGGTTGAGCACCGCGAGTCGGACAAGGTTGACGGCAGCTGCGAGCAGTGACAGGTCCGCGGTGATCTTGTCCTGGCCGCGGACCCGGGCTCGCCGGCCGCCGTGCCGGCGGCGCATCAGATGGCCGCCCGATCGGCCCGACCACGCCCACGCGGGAGCCCGATGGTGAGCGGACGGCGGGCGGCTCGGGAAGGGTGGCGTCGACCTGCTGCAGGGCGGACCTGCGCGGGCTGTCGCCCGCGGTCCCGTTCCCGGCGAGTGCCTGCGGTGCAGCGAGGGGGGCCTACCAAGAGGACCGCCACCTGGGCGGCGACGATCGGGACCACGTGCCGAGCGGGCATGGGTGCTCTCCGGCTGTCGTGCCGGGCGCACTCGCCCGGCGGCACTGCGGGAACGGACAGGTGCCGCACCGTCCTGCCGGAGGCGGGCCGGTGTGCGGTGACGCTGCTAGTGGTTCGGCCGACCGGCGTCGACACCCGGGGCCGGGGCCGGCACCTCGGGGGTCGGCGGCCTGCGCTGGGGCGGGGCGACGTCCGGCTCGGGGCGTCCATGGAGGGGGTTGGGGCGCCGTCCGGGAGCCCGGCGTCCGGTTCGTGCCGGAGCGCAGGCGCACCTGCCGGGACCGGGATCTCGGGACGGCTGCGGGCCGCTCGTTCCGGCGTCGGCGTGAGGAAGCCGAGGATCAGGCCGACCACGCCGCCGCCCACGGCCAGGGCCAGCGAGCTGCTCGGCTCCGGGACGAGCACCCCGAAGGCCGACAGGCTGAACGTGAGGGTCAGGCCGACGCCGATCCCCGGCACGGCGAAGCGGGTCGCCCGGAACCAGCGGTTCTCGGTCAGCCGACCGAGGGCCAGGCGGGTGAGGGCGGCGGCGAGGAGCAGGCCCGTGCAGGCCGCCACGAGCAGCCCGAAGACGCCGTACGCCGAGCCCAGCGAGCCGCGGACGTCGACCGGCACGGCCGACGCGGCGAGCACCCGGCGCTGCTCGTCGAGCAGCACCAGCCGCCCAGGCAGCAGTCCGACGGCCTGCGCGCCCAGGTCGCTCACGTCGATGCTGAACCTCCGCGCCCGGGCGTCCTCCTGCAGGTCCACGTCGACCCGCACCGAGTAGTTGAAGAAGGTCGTGCCCAGCACCTGGCCGTCCAGCCGCACGTAGCGCACGGCGCGCCGCGTGGTACCGGTGTTGTGCATCTCGACCTGCACGCGCAGCTCTTCGGCGGGGTCCAGGACCAGGGGACGGCGCTGGTAGTCGGCGAGGTCCTTGCCGGCGAGCGAGGCGGTGAGCCGCACGTCGCCCCCAGCCGCGTTCGCGCTGGGCGCGACGAGCAGCCCGGTCAGCGCCACCGCCATCAGCACCCCGGCGCGGAGACGGCTCATCGAACGTGTCATGCCGCGAAGCTAGGAGCGGCCGGCGTCCCGGGACAGACGTGTAGGTGCAGCCCGACGGGCAGCTCGCCGCGTCGGACGAGCGCGAGCAGGCTCCCGCGTCGGCGCGGGCCCCGTCGGCGCCGGCCGTCAGGCCGCGGTCAGGCCGCACGCCAGGGACGACGAGGGCCCCTGACCCGGCGGGGCTGGTCAGAGGCCCCGGAGCGACGTGTCCGAGGGGGGACTTGAAGCCGCTGGCAGCACTGCCCCTGACCTGCAGCGCTGACGTTGGCGCAGGCCAGGGCGCCTCTCCCGCTCCGGGTTGCTCCGCGTTCCGCGGCCTTGGGTCGGGTCGGCTGGTTAGCCCTGACGGCTGTCAAGACGCGCCTGGGAGCTCCTCGGTCAGCCGCGCGAGCAGGCGCCGGCCACTCCTGCCGCCAGCCAACCATCTGAGTAGCAGATGGGCGCTTTCCCCTGTGGGACGGTCCGTCGGTGTGCGAGGTCCACGGTGCTACTGCAGGTCGAGTCGGCGGCGACGAGCAGTCCGAGGCCTACGACGACGAAGCGCAGCACGGGGGCGGGGAGTCGTCGGCCCAGGCGGGCACCGATCTGGCTACCGAGGACCGAGCCGACGGCGATGAGCAGGACGACGGCCCAGTTCAACTTCGCAACGGCGGCGAGGATGAATGCTGCGGCGGCGGCTGTGGCGACCGCGGCGTTCTTGAGTGCGTTGACCACGTGCAGGTCCTCGTCGATGCCCAGGCCGAGCAGGGCGATGAGCATCACGCCGTGCCCGGCTCCGAAGCAGCCGCCGTACGCGGCCAGCAGCCCGGCTGCTGCGCTCAGTACCGAAGGCATAGTGACGCGAGCAGCGGCGGACTCCGCCGTGCCGTGCCGTGGCGTTGCTGACGCTGCCGGGCCTGGGTGCGGGGGCGACGGGACACGGCCGGCTGCACCGCGACCAGGAGGCGAGCAGCACCAGGGCCGGCACAATCGCTTCGAAGGCGGCGGCGGGCAGGACGAGCAGCAGGACGGCTCCAACGGTGCCGCCGAGCAGGCTGGCGGCGAGCAGCGGGCGCAGCCGTCGACGCTGGCCGGTGAGCTCGCGGCGGTAGCCCAGAGTGCCGCTGAGGCCGCCGGGCACCAAGCCGGTGGTGTTGGAGGCGCTTCCGACCAGCGGCGGTACGCCAAGCGCGAGCAGGGCGGGAAAGCCGACCAGCGAGCCCGTGCCGACCACTCTGTTGATCGTCCCGGCGGCGACGCCCGGCCAGCAGCACGACCGCGGCCTCCCCGAGCTCCACACGCTCACCGTCGGACCTGCGATGTGCGCACGTCCAGTCCCGCCCATATTCGACCGCGGGATGATGCCCGACGTCGACGTCGACGGACCTGGGTCCTCCGCTCGCCGCGTGTGCCGCCCGCAGTTGTCAAGGCTCAGATCGATCCAGGGGCGACGGGTAGGTCCTCGACAGCAAAGGCGTCTTGGCGTACGTGCGCGGGCGTCGCGCTTGACTGCTGCGGCTGCCAATGTTGCGGTGGGGCCCAGCATCAGGGGTAGCGGCTTGATCGAGAGGGTCACCGATGACGCTGTTCGCGCCGTTGTCGCTGCGCGGGGTGCAGCTCAGGAACCGGGTCGTGGTCGCCCCGATGAGTCAGTACCGGGCGCAGGACGGTCTCGCGAACGACTGGCATCTGGTGCACCTCGGTCGGTTCGCTCTGGGCGGCGCGGGGCTGGTGTTCTGCGAAGCGACCGCAGTCCAGGCGCGCGGGCGGCGTACCCACGGTGACTTGGGGATCTGGTCGGACGCGCACATCGAGGGTCTCGCGGTGGTTGCCCGGTTCCTCGAGCGGGAGGGGGCGGTCGCGGGGATCCAGCTCGGGCACGCGGGGCGCAAGGCGAGCGAGCGCCGACCGTGGCACGGCGAGACCCCGGTCGACGCGGAGGACCTCGCGCAGCGCGGAGAGTCGCCCTGGGCCGCCGTCGGTCCGAGCGCACTACCGTACGCGGAGGGCTGGCCCGCCCCGGCCGAGATGACCGCCGGGGACATCAAGGACGTGGTCCAGGCGTTCCGTGCCGCCGCGGAGCGGGCCCGCCAGGCCGGTTTTCGGGTGATCGAGGTCTACGCCGCGCATGGCTTTCTCCTCCACCAGTTCTACTCGCCGATTTCGAATCAGCGACGCGACGCCTACGGGGGCGTCCTGGAAGGCCGATGTCGTCTGGCGAATGAGGGCGCCGCGGCGATCCGTGAGGTCTGGCCTGAGGAGTATCCGCTGGTCTTTCGCCTGTCGCTCACCGACTGGCGCCCCGACGGTTGGCAGATCGATGATGCGATCCACCTCGCTCGGCGCCTGAAGGACCTCGGTGTGGACGCGATCGACTGCTCGACCGGCGGAATCTCCGGACGCGAACGGCCGCAGGGCATGACTCTCGAACACGGATACCAGCTGCCTCTGGCCGCGCGGGTGCGAAAGGAAGCAGGCATCGCAACGATCGGGGTCGGCCTGCTGTGGGATCCCAAGCTCATGGACCGCGCAATCCAGCAGGGCGATGTGGACCTCGTCGCGCTCGCCCGGGAGCTGCTGGAGAACCCGAACTGGACCCTGCACGCAGCCCGTGAGCTGGGCGCTGACGAGGACCACCGGATGTGGCATCCGGAGTTCGGCTGGTGGCTGGAGAAGCGGGCCCGTGCTGTGCGCAGGCTCGGGCTGCGCCCTTGACGAATCGACGGCCTGCGGCGTCTTCACGCCAGCGGAGTCCCGGCCGGTCTCGCTGACCATGGGGCGCGTCGTAGGGTCCGAGGGCATGACAACGGGGCCCGAGCTCCGGTGCGGACGTCGCCGGGGGCCTGAACTGCCTCTGCACTTCGTTGTCGCGCTGAGCCGGCTCTGACGTTCGAGCTGACTCAGCGCGACAGCTGCGGCTGTCCGCGGCTCTGAGTCGCGGTCACGCTCGCCGGCCGTCGGTGACCTCCACGTCGACACGATCGTCGGAGAAGCACAGCAGCCCACGAACGCCCTCGCCGTCGTGGAACGGCTCAGGATAGCTCCACGCGACGTCCGGCTCGTACCGGTCGCCGGCGCGTAGGGACCAGTAGGAGGCGACGCCCTTGTACGGACAGCGCGTCCTCGTGGAACTGGGCTCGAGCAGATCAACGCGCACGTCCTCCCGCGGCAGGTACCAGCGCACCGGCAGGCCACTCTCGATCAGCATCCGCGGCCGGGTGGAGTCGGCCAGGATCGTGTCCCTGGCGCGCACCCGCACCCGGCGGGAGCTGCTGAGCACGTCGATGCGGGTGTAGGGGTCGCGCGGGTGGACGTAGACCTGCTCGTCCTCCTCGAACACACCGTCCACGGAGTCCCAGTCGAAGGCGATGAGCCCGGCGATCCCCGCCGCGCTCCGCGGCGGCTGCTTCCAGGAGTAAGCCCCGTCCACCGCTCGCCGGTCCCCGACCCGGACGCTCCAGTACGTCCCCTCACCCATTCCCGGATCCTCGCGCCGGCGCTGGCTGGGTTCGAACAGCTCAGTGCGCACGTGCTCGCGCGGAAACAGGTAGGTGGGAGTCCGCCCAGGTGGGTGCAGCAGTCGCACCTGCGTGCTGTCCGCGACGGTCTCGCCGCCGAGCACGACACGGACCCGACGCGGGGTGCTCTCCAGGTACAGCACGTGCTCTGGGGCGTCGGGGTCGAAGTTGAAGGCCCCGGCAGGGTGATCACCGAACGGCCCGCTGCCCTTGGTCAGGCTCATCCGGCTGCCTCTACCCGACGTACCAGCCCTGACACGACCCGTCGCTCTGGCCTGCGGCGGGCCGCTTGCTTCAGCGGCAGCCGGCTATCGCCCGAGTGCCGGCCGGCCACGTCCCACGATGCCGATAGGCGACGTCGCGGCCGGGGACGGGTTTCAGCCGCACGCAGGTGCCATAGTGGCTGATCTCCGAAGAGCCGCCATAGTCCGCACGGTGGTCAACGGCGCCGGCAACGGCTCGATCGTGGTGCTGCACATGAACGGCGCGAACACGTCACCGCGCACCGCCAGGCTACCGGGCCCATCGTCGAGCACCTACGCGGGCAGGGCTACAGCCTGACGACGGTGTCGGGACTGCTCGGCCCCGAAGGTTGAGCGTGTGCTGCCCGAGCCCGACGCCGCGAGACCACTCAGGGCCGCAGGACGCGCGTGAAGAGCAGCGAGAAGCGGCAGCCGTCGCCGACGTTCTGCACGCTCATCAGCGCACCGTTCGCCTCCGCGAGACCTCGCGCGACAGCGAGCCCGAGACCTAGGCCGCGCCCATCGCTGCGACGACCGCTGTCTCCCCGGTAGCCCGGGTCGAACACGCGCTCAAGGTCCTGCTCCCGGATCCCGCCGCAGCTGTCCTGTACTTCGAGCAGGACGCCCTCGGGCCGCGACGCCGCGCTGATATGGACGCCCTTGCCGGCTGGCGTGTCGGCGATGGCATTGTCGAGCAGGTTGTCCAGAACCCGAGTCATCAGCCGAACGTCCGCGTCGACGGTGAGACCGGGCGGGGCGTCACCGGTGAGGCTCACGCCTCGCGGGCGGGCGTGAGCGGCGGCATCGACGAGAGCGTTGGAGACCAGTTCGTCGAGGGCGAGGGGCGCGATCACGGGGGTGATGAGTCCCGAGTTGATGCGCGCCAACTCGACGACCTCGTCGACGAGGGTGCTCAAACGCGTCGTCTGGGACTGAAGAACGCCCAGGTAGGAGCTCAACAAGCCCGGATCCGTCAGCCCCTCCTCCTGGAGGGCTTCGACGACGGAGCGCAACCGGGCCAGCGGTGTGCGCAGGTCGTGGCCGATGCCGACGAGCATGTCGCGACGGCTGCGTTCCAGCTCAGCCTCGCGGGAGCGCGCCTCCCGCAGCCGGTCCTGGGCGTCGTTCAATGCCGCAGCCAGCGCGGACAGCTCGGCCGTCGGGGCTCGCGGGGGAACGAACTGTGCTCCGCCCCCGAGCAGCTCGACGGCGCGGCGCAGGGCGACGCTCGCCTTCATGATGATCTTCGCGACGGCCACCGCGACGACAATCGAGAGACCGACCGCCACCGTGACGGGCATCGCCAGCCGGTCCACCGCACGTGGTGGCGCCAGTGCGGTCATTCCCAGGATCCCGACGGCCAGGCTGACGACCGGCACCAGCACCGTGGCAGTGAGCACGGTCGTGATCGATCGGCGGCGAAGCGCGTACAGAACGAGCAGCCCTAGTAGGGCCACGGCGAGCATCGACGACAGCGCAACCGCGCTGGCGACAGGCACGGAGCTAGTCATGGTGCTGCTCGTCATACTCGTAGCGGTAGCCGACGCCGAACACCGTCAGCAGCCGCCTCGGTCTGGCCGGGTCGTTCTCGATCTTCTCGCGCAGCCGCCGGACGTGCACGGTCACCGTGGACAGGTCGCCATGCGACCAGCCCCAGACGCGTTCCAGCAGCTCCTGCCGGGTGAAGTTGGCGCCGGGATGCTGCATGAGGAACTGCAGCAGGTCGTGCTCTCTGGCGGTGAGCGGCAGAACCCGCTGAGCGACGCGTGCCTGACGACGGCCCAGGTCCAGGGCCAGGTCGCCGTCTTGGAGGAGCTCTGGCAGGAAGGCCTGGCCGCCCCTCGTGCGGCGCAACAGGGAGCGGATTCGCAGGACCAGCTCTCTGGGGCTGAACGGTTTGCAGACGTAGTCGTCCGCGCCTGCCTCCAGCCCGGCCACGCGGGCGTCCTCGTCCCCCAACGCTGTGAGCATGAGCACCGGCAGGTCCCATCGCGTGCGCAGGTCGCGGCAGACGTCGTGGCCGTCGCGGCCGGGGAGCATCACGTCCAGCAGCACGAGATCGGGGCGCTGTCTGTCGGCCGCGGCAACCGCTGCTGGCCCGTCGCCGACCCACTCGGTCTCCAGCCCATGGCGCTGCAAGTACCGGCTGAGGACACGGCCGAGTATCGGGTCGTCGTCGACGATGAGAACCCGCGGCGTCTCGCCCTGAGGTTGCCCGGGCGTACCCGGGGCAGCCACCGGTCCCGCGGTCGCTGACGAATGCGTCGATGAGCTACCAGCGCGCCTCATGCTCCCCGGCCTCGGATCCGCCGCCGTGTCCCGGTCCTGCACGCGGCCCCCGGCGCGCAGACGCTGGGAGTGCTGCGGCAAGCGCCCCGTACCCGCGAGCAATGCCCGCCCGGCTCGTCACCGACACCCGGTCGCTCCTCCAGCAGGGTGCCGCTACAGCCCGGACGGACGTGCTGCCCGCGCAGCTCGAACCGAGCGGTCTGCACTTGCGGCCGCCGTGCACGCCATGATCGCGTACCGGACTCAGTGGCAGGTCCGCATCCAGGCGCGGAGGGAAACCGTTCGGACGGGCTGCGCGGAGGGTGGGCAGCCCCACGGCCCTGCACGTGCCGCGGCTTCCGCTCACGGAGCGTCATCCGTTATCACGCGCTGTTACAGGTTCTTACGGCGCCGTGACGGGAGAGCGAGCGAGGGCCCGGGGAGGCAACTGGGGGCATTCCCTAGACGCGCCTGACCTCATTCGTCACCCGGCTCAGGCCGCAGGGCCGGTCTGGTGGCACTTCGGAAGGCGTCCTCGTGAAGCACGTCGCTGCCGTGACCGCGACATCCAAGCCCGTACCGACTGCCGCCTCCGGGCAGCAGCCTTGCTCGCCCGGCGCATTGCCGGCTGGGCAGTGGACGGCACCTGTGAGAGCCCGACGGCGCAGAGCACCAAGCGGGTCGAAGAACTGAAGATGGCTGATCGACCACCTGCCGGGTGCGATCTCGGCTCTGGTGCGGTGGAAAGGGCGCCCTCGCTCTCCGAACGTCCCCTCGGCGCTCGGCAGATCACGCAGTGCGTCGCGGGGCTGGGCGACAAGCTGGGCCGAGGCCAGGAACACGCTACCCGTCCGGGTGATCGTGAGTACGTCCGCCTCGGCTAGCGTCCGGAAGGCCTGGGATCTCATCGGTGCGATCGGTACGACTGCACACAAGCTGGGAGAAGAATTGCTCGACGTCGAGATCTGGCCAGCTGTACTCGCAGGGCTGCTCGCTGGTGCCGTGATGGAAGGCCCAGTGTACCTGCAGAAGGCGCTGGGCCTGCCGGTGAAACAGAACATCTTCCGTACCTGGGGCAACCTGTTCGGGTTGCGCGGAACCAGCGGCTACGTGGTGGGACTGCTGTTCCACCAGGTGCTCGCTGCGGTGATCGCGATCGGCTACGCGGTGTTCTTCCGGCTGATCGGGGTGGACGGGTCCTTGTGGCTGTGGGGCCTGGTCGGCGCCTTGGTCCACTACACGCTGGCCGGGCCGGTGGTGAAGGTGCTTCCTTCTCTGGACCCGGAGACCGGCGAGATCGGGCGGCAGGGGTTGGCCTACCGCAACTACGGGGCGCTGGATGTCGCGACCTCCTTCGTCGGGCACCTCAGCTTCGGACTCCTCACCGGCATCTTGTACGGCGTCTTCCACTCCGGCGGCGGCAGTGGCCTCACCTAGACGGACCGCAGTAGTGGCGGGCACCGAGGCCCCCCTCAACAGCTGTGCCGCCCCCGTGGCCGGCTTGAGCGCCGGCCTGGTCATGGAGGTCCCCACCTACCTGCAGCGGGCGCTGCCTCGTCCGCTGCGCCAGGACGTGTTCGCCGAGGGCGGGCTGCTGCGCGGCGTGCGCGGGACGGTCCAGCGCTGCTGTCCGGGCCTGAGCCCGGCCCTGGACATCGCCGCCGCGCCGTGACCGGACAGCACTGCCGAACCGGCTCTGGGAGTCCGCGTGCCACCGTCTCTTGAGCAGCACGTCGTGGTCCTCACCGGCGCGTCCTCGGGAATCGGGCGGGCAGCCGCCGTCAGCTTCGGGGCCCGGGGAGCGAAGGTGGTGTTGGCCGCGCGGGGGCGGCCCGCGTTGGACGCGGCGGCCAGGGAGGTGCATGCCGCCGGCGGCACCCCTCTGGTCGTGCCGACCGACGTCGCGGAGTTCGAGCAGGTCCAGGCCCTGGCCAGGGCGGCGGTCGAGCGGTTCGGCCGCATCGACACGTGGGTGAACGGCGCGTCCGTCTCGCTGTACGGGACCATGAGCCACTTGCCGGTACCCGAGATCGCCCGCCTCGTGCAGGTGAACCTGATGGGCCAGGTGCATGGCGTGAAGGCCGCGCTGCCGGTCATGCGGGCGCAGGGCGGCGGAACGATCATCGCTATCAGCTCGGGGCTTGGTGCCCGTGCAGTTCCGCTGCAGGTGCCCTACTGCGCCAGCAAGCGGGCCGTCGTGGGGCTGATGGAGGGGCTGCGGATGGAGGAACGCCGGGCGGGCTCGGGGGTCGTGCTCACCACTGTGCTGCCGTCATCGATCAACACGCCCCTGTTCGACCACGCGCCCTCGGTGATGGGCGTGCGTCCGGCGCCGATCCCTCCGGTGTACGACCCGGCGGTCGTCGCTGACGCGCTCGTCTTCGCCGCTACGCATCCACGGCGCGACATCTACATCGGAGCGGCAGCCCGCCAGCTCGACCTGCTCGAGCGCCTGAGCCCGGCCCTCGCCGATCGGGTGCTCTCGCTCGGCGGGCAGGTGTTCCGCCGCCAGCAGCGCAGCGAGCGTGACGCCGGGCAGGGGAACCTGCACCGGTCGGCCGTGACCGGCCAGGGCGCTGTCCGCGGTCAGTTCGGCCGTTTCGCGCTCCGCCGCAGCGTCTACACCCGCACCTTCGCCCGCCAACCGACCCTGGGACCTGCTCTCGTCCTGCTTGCGGCGGTGCTGGCGGCCCGCCGGCTGAGGGCGAGCGGCCGGGCCCCCGTCCGCAGCGTGTCGCAGCGCCCCTTGCTGGCGGGGAGGCGCTGGTGAGCCGGCCACCGGGCCAGGTGCGGACGCAGCACGTCCAGGTCGACGGCCGCGCGGTGGAGTACCTGGTCGCTGGGGCTGGGCCCGTCGTGGTCCTGTTGCACGGCGACGGCGAGACGGCTCGGGACTGGCAGTGGGTGATGCCCGGGCTCGCCGCGGCCGGCCATCACGTCCTCGCGCTGAGCCTGCCCGGACACGGCGGCAGCGCCTCGGCCGACTCCTACGCGCAGGAGGACCTCAGTGCCTGGCTCGCCTCGGTGCTCGAGGCGCTCGACCTCGACCGCGCGACGGTCGTCGGGAACTCCATCGGGGCGCTGATGGCGCTGCACCTGGCGCTGGACCGGCCGGAGCGGGTGGAGCGGCTGGTGCTGGTCGACTCCGCCGGTCTGGGTCGCCTGGTGAACCCCGTCGTGGCCGCGGAGACACTCCCTCGGCTCGGCGAGGCCGCGATCGCCATGAGCCTGATGGCAGGGGGAGCTCCGCTGAGGGCCGCGGTCCGTTCCGTCAACCTGTTCGGGCAACCCTGGCGCGCACCGGCGGGCTGGTGGCTGGACCAGCTCCGCTGGGGCTCGGCTCCGGCGCTGCTGCACGCCTCGGTGGAGTGCAAGCGGGCCATCCTCGGCGCCGCCGGGCAGCACCACGTGCTCAGCGGGCGTCTCGGCGAGGTGGGTGTCCCCACGCTCGTGCTGTGGGGGCTGCTCGACAAGGTGGTGCCGTTCACCCACGGGCTGGCTGCCGCCAGACGGCTGCACGACGGTCGCTTCCAGTTGCTGGCCGGGTGCGGGCACATGCCTCACGTCGAGTGCCCGAAGGCCTTCGTCGCTGCTGTCCTGCGTTTCCTGGCCGAGCGGGACGGCGGAGATGCAGTGCACATGCGGCCGCCGCGAGCAGCAGGACCGGCCGCAGCTGCCAGGGGCGCCGAAGGACGCGCTGCTCCCACGTCGCTGAACACCCCGCCGTTCGGGACCTCCGCCGCTCCAGTCGGCGGGCTCAACCCAGCCCGGGCGGTCGTGCGCTACACCGCCGAGTTGACCCGGGGCGCGACCGCCGCCGCTCAGCTGCTCCGGCTCCTCGACGGTCTGCTCACTCCTCAGCGGACCGCCGCCGTCGCCAGCCTGCTCGATCAGCTCCCCGCGGCGCTGAGCCAGCAGCGCACTACGCCGGTCCACGCGCTCCTGGAACGGCTCGCCACCCTGCTCTCGGCCGAGCGGACCGAGGCCCTGTCGGCGTTGGCCGACCAGATCCCCCGCCTGGTCACCGCCCTGCAGCTCGGCGGACTACCCACCCCCGGGGAGCTGCGACAGCTAGCCCCGGACATACACGCCATGTTGGAACTCATCGATGAGGTGCATCAGGTCGTGACCGGAATGCCCGGCGCCCAGCGCGCGCGCAAGCGGGACGCCGACCCGCACCCGCAGGTGGTCGTCCCCCACGTCCCGGTCCGGACGACGGTGCCCGTCGACGGCAGCCAGGATCGGGAGGACCAGCGATGACCCCAGCGACGTATGGGCCGCGGGCGGAATCCGGGACCGCCCCCGACGCCGCCGCAGATGTCGACGCGCAGGCGTTCGCGCCCCGCAGGCTGCCCACGGTCGCGGTGGTGCTGGCCGGCGGCAGCGGCTCCCGCGTGGGTCTGGACGTGCCCAAGCAACTGCTGAAAGTGGCGGGCAGGACGATCATCGAGCACTCGGTGGCCGCGCTGCACGACTGCGACGTGGTGGACGAGATCGTCGTGGTGATGACCCCCGCCTTCGTGCCGGAGGTCCGCGCGCTGCTGGTGCGCCCGGAGCTGCCCAAGGTCACCCGTGTGCTGCCCGGCGGGTCCGACCGCAACGCCTCCACCCGAGTGGCGCTCGACGCTCTCGGCGAGCAGGAGTGCAACGTCCTGTTCCACGACGCGGTGCGGCCGCTGCTGTCTCAGCGGGTGATCACCGACTGCGTGCAGGCTCTGCAGAGCTATGAGGCGGTCGACGTGGCCATCCCCTCGGCCGACACGATCGTCCAGGTCGACGACGACGAGCACGTGCTGGAGATCCCCGACCGCAGCCACCTGCGCCGGGGCCAGACGCCGCAAGGGTTCCGGCTGTCGGTGATCCGCCGGGCCTACGAGATCGCCGCCGGCGACCCGACCCTGCGAGCCACCGACGACTGCGGGGTGCTGCTGCACTGCCTGCCCGAGGTTCCCATCCACGTCGTCCGCGGCGACGAGCACAACATGAAGGTCACCTACCCGGTCGACCTGTTCATCGCCGACAAGCTGTTCCAACTCAGCTCCCACCGGGCGGCCCCGGCCACGCCAGAGCAGCACGCGGAGCGGCTCGGCGGCAAGACCATGGTGGTGTTCGGCGGCAGCTACGGCATCGGTGCCGACGTCGACCGGCTGGCCACCGCCGCGGGCTGCCAGGTCTTCTCCTTCTCCCGGTCAACGACGGGCACGCACGTCGAGCGGTCGGAGGACGTTGCCGCCGCCCTGGCGAAGGTGCACGCCGAGACCGGCGCCATCGACATGGTCGTGCTCACGGCGGCGGTTCTGGAGCGGGGACCGCTGGCAGAGATGGACGACGCGACGGTGGAGCGGCAGTTGCAGGTCAACTACCTCGCTCCGGTGACGGTCGCCCGACTGGCCCAGCCGTACCTGCGGGGCAGCCGTGGGCACCTCGTCTTCTTCACGTCCAGCTCCTACACCCGCGGCCGGGCCGGCTACAGCATGTACTCCTCGACCAAGGCAGCGGTGGTCAACCTGACCCAGGCGCTGGCCGACGAGTGGGCGGCGGACGGGATCTCGGTCAACGTGATCAACCCCGAGCGCACCCGCACCCCGATGCGGCTGCACGCGTTCGGCGAGGAACCCGAAGACAGCCTGCTTGACAGCGAGTTCGTCGCCGCCACCACCCTCGACGTGCTGGTGTCCAACCTCACCGGGCAGGTCATCGACGTCCGCCGCGCTCCCACCTCCGACCGTGGCAAGCAGGTCGGGCTGCCCGCCGGCGACGTCATCCAGCAGGTCCTGTCTGAAGTGGCGGAGAGGGAGGCCACCAGCGACCGCGAGGCGCAGAACAGGGTGGCCGGCCGAACGGCGTGAGCAGGTTCACGCCCTGACGGGTCCGACGAGGAGCGGCTTGCGCAGCAGCCACGCCGGCTGATTAGAGCCGAGGAGGATTCCACGCCAGATGTCGTCCGCGAGGCGGGGCTGTCGTCTGCTGCTGGAGCGTGCCTCCAGAGGTGACCAGGGCGCGGTCGAGGAGCTGCTCGTGCGCCTGCGTCCGCCGGTACGGCGCTACTGCCGTGCCCGATTAGGACGCGCGGACGGCTCTTACCACGCTGCCGACATCACCGCCGAGGACGTGTGCACGGCCGTGCTAGCGCAACTGCGGCGAGGCCGAAGTCCGGGTGCTTCTCTCCCCGCACTCGTCTATGCCATCGCTCAGCGCACGATCCAGAACGCCCCGACCGGCGAGCCGCAACCGCCACCAGCAATGGCGGTGACGGCAGTGACGGAGTCGCCAGCCCTCACCGGTGCCTTGCTCAACCGTCTTCCGCGCACCTACAGCGAGGTGCTCATTCTGCGCGCTGTGGTAGGGCTGCCATCGGCAGAGTGCGGCGCGGCGCTGGGGCTCACCGAGCAGGAAGTACGCATAGCCCAGCACCGCGCGCTGGTCCAGCTGCGCGCCCTGGTTGGCGCGTAAAGCATGACTGCACGCAGCCCCGCCCTTTTCGTGGGTCTTCGGAGATCAGCGTAGTGGTCGGGACGCGCCGATGAGGCTGGCCTCGGGCTGAGACGGGTCGAGGCCCTCAAGCATAGGTAGCGATAAAGCTGACTGAACTGAAGACCTCGACGACGTGGACTGTAGTGAGGGCTGTCCAACGGCAGCGGTGATGTTTCGGCGTGCCCGGGGTCCGCATGCTCAGCGCCGACCGCGACGCCCGCGGCGTGTACCTGAGGGTGGAGACCGACCAGACGGTGGAGGGCTGCCCTCGCTACGGGGTGCTGGCCACTCCGCACGACCGGCGTGTGCAGTTGCTGCACGACGCGCCGTTCGGCCACCGCCGGGTCCGAGTCGCCTGGGTCAAGCGGGTCTGTCGCTGCCACGAACCGGCCTGCCCGGTCAGCACGTTCACCGAGCAGCACGCGCTGGCGGCGCCGCGAGCCCGGCTGGCCCGACGAGCCGTGGTGTGGGCGGCCCACGCGCTGGCCGAAGACACCACTGTCGCGGCGATGGCGACTCTTCGGAGTTCGGTATGGTGAGGGTCCTCGCCTCGTGCGCGCGCCGCTGACGGCGAGGAGCATGCGCAGGCGGTAGTTGTCGAAGTTGCGGTAGCCGTGGGCGAGGCGTCGGGCCTTCTCGAACAGCACCCGTGACACCACCGTGATCGAGGGCAGTCTGGGTCGCCCTACAGTGCACGGGTGCGTGTGCTGGTCACCGGCGGAGCCGGCTTCGTCGGCGCCGCGGTGGTGCGTGCGCTGCTCGACGCCGGCCACGAGCCGGTGGTGCTCGACGCGCTGTGGCCGAAGGCGCACGGACCAGGCGGGGCCCGCCCGCCCTACCTGGAGCCCGGGGTGGCGCTGTCGGTGGGCGACGTGCGCGATCCGGCCGCGGTGGCGGCGGCGCTGGCTGGGGCCGACGCTGTGTGCCACCAGGCGGCGGTCGTGGGGCTGGGGGTCGACCTTGGTGACCTGCCCGACTACGTCGGCGTCAACGACCTCGGCACCGCGGTGCTGCTGCGGGCGATGGCGGAGGCCGGGGTGCGCCGGCTGGTGCTGGCCAGCTCGATGGTCGTATACGGCGAGGGCCGCTACCGATGCGCCGAGCACGGCGTCGTCCGTCCCGGGCCGCGGCGCCGCGAGGACCTCGAGGCGGGCTGCTTCGAGCCGCCGTGCCCGCGATGCGGGCGTCCGCTCGAGCCGGGACAGGTCCCCGAGGACGCGCCGGTGGACCCGCGCAACGTCTACGCCGCGACGAAAACCGCCCAGGAGCACCTCGCCGGGGCGTGGGCGCGGGCCACCGGCGGCACCGTGGCGGCGCTGCGCTACCACAACGTCTACGGCGCGTGGATGCCGCGCGACACGCCGTACGCCGGAGTGGCCTCGCTGTTCCGCTCCGCCCTCGAGCGGGGGCAGGCGCCGCGGGTGTTCGAGGACGGCAGGCAGCGCCGCGACTTCGTCAATGTCGCCGACGTGGCGCGCGCGAACGTGCTGGCGCTCGAGGCGGGCCACGACGGGGTGCTCAACGTGTGCTCCGGGGACCCCCGAACCGTGGGGGACATGGCCGCGCAGCTGGCCGCCGCGCTCAGCGGGCCGGCGCCGGTCGTCACCGGGGAGTACCGGCTCGGTGACGTGCGGCACGTGGTCGCCGACCCCGCCCGGGCGCGTCAGGAGCTCGGCTTCGCCGCCGCGGTCTCCTTCGCCGACGGCGTCGCCGGCTTCGCTCGTGCCCCGCTGCGGGCCGCTGCACCGATGCCAAGCAGCACCACGGCTGCGGCGAGGGCGTAGGAGACTGTGCCGGCGAGCCTCGTCGGCCCGTCGAGCACCGCGGCGAAGTACAGCGGGTACGCCGCGGCGCCCACCGCCGGCCACCACCACTGCCGGGCCAGGGCCGCCAGCGCGACCAGCAGCAGCGCGTACCACGGCTGCACGGGGGTGGTGACGAGCAGCAGCAGCCCGACGAGCCGGACCGCGAGCACCTCCGGTGGCCCCCCGAGTCGCAGCACGAGCATTCCGAGTGCGCCCAGCACGAGCACCGCCGCGGCGGTCGCGGCTGCCCCGGGGACCGGGAGCAGCAGGAAGCGGGCGCCGTCGTCGTAGCGCTCCTCGGCGAGATAGCCCGGCAGGTAGCCGAGCACGTCCGCCCCGACGGCGAGCAGGTGCGGCAGGTAGGCCAGCGCAGCCAGCCCTACGAGCACGGCCATGGCCCGCCCGGCCGCACCGCGGCGCCACAGCAGCGGTACCAGCACCCCGGGATAGAGCTTGGCGAGCACCGCCCCGGCCAGCGGCACGGCGGCGGCGGCGGGGCGCCCGGCGCGCAGCAGGCCGACCGCGCCGACCGCGAGGAGCACGGCGAGCCCGTCGACGTGCGCGTTGGCCACCGCCTCGTACGCGGCCAGCGGGCACCACGCGTAGAGGGCGGCCCAGCGCGGGTCGCGCCGGCGCAGCAGCGCCAGGAGCAGACCGACCAGGGCCAGGTCGACGACGAGCCCGGCGACCTGGTAGGCGACGTCGCGTGAGCTCTCCGGCCGCAGCTGGTGCAGGACCCGGAACCACGCCTGGGCGAGGGGGGGGTAGATGGTGCGCTCGGGTGCCCGGTTGATGCGCGTGCAGGTGTCCACGCGCTGTCCCGCTCCCCGGCAGGTCTGCACGTCGGGCCACAGCCACCCCTCACGCAGCGGCG
Source organism: Actinomycetota bacterium (assembly GCA_030773675.1). The sequence continues at coordinate 10,298 of JALYMN010000042.1, read as the reverse complement.
ACAGCTCCGGGGCCGCCGGAGAATAGCGGTAGGGGTTGATGCCCGCGGCCTGCACCCGCCGGTCCCACGCGTAGCGGTACAGATCGTCGCTGGAGGGGGCGACCGGGGTCAGGGCGGCGAGCCGGATGACCACCGCACCGGCGAGCAGCAGCGGCACCGCGACCCGGCGCGGCAGGCGCAGCAGGCAGGTCACCCCCGCGGCGTATGCCAGCCACGCCAGAGCGAGGTCGGCGGCGAGCGTGCCGCGCCGGCCGAGGATCCCCGGCGGCAGCCCGGCGCGGTGCAGCGCCACGCTGAGCAGCGTGAGGGCGACGCCGGCCCCGACCAGGTAGGCCAGGTTCCGTCGGCTCATGCGGTGCGCGTCGCGGACGGGAACGCCGCGCTGCGGACGCGGGCGTGCACCCGGGTCCACGTCTGCGCGAACGCCGACCTCGGTGCCAGCGCGGCAACGGCCTCAGCGTCCTCGGCGGTGTCCACGTCACGGAGCACCGGTAGGTCAGCCACCGCGAGTCCGGCACCGACGAGACGGGCCCGCTGCAGCGCTCCGGTGTCGGCACGCGAGGTCGGGATGCCGCGCAGCAGCGCGGGCTCGGGACGGGCCAGGCCGAGCGCCCACCAGCCGCCGTCGGCCGCCGGCCCGAACACCGCGTCGCGTGAGCCCAGCAGTCCCACCGCAGACGCGAGCAGCTCCGCCGTCACCTGCGGGGTGTCCATCCCGACGAGCAGGGCCGGCCCGCCGGCGGCAGCGGCGAACGCGGCGGCCAGGCGCACGTCGAGTCCGCCCGGCACCTGCGCCACAACGGGCAGCCCGACAGGCAGCCAGCCCGGCGGCTTCCCATCCAGCACCAGCAACGGCCGCACCCCCGGCACGGCGAGAACAGCAGCCAGCGTGTCGCGCAGCGCGGCGCCGGCGACGGCGGCCGCCTCCTCGGGGGTGCACGGCGGCACCAGCCGCGTCTTCACCCGCCCGGGCACCGGCTCCTTGGCCAGCACGAGCAGGGTCGTCACGAGCCGGCCCGGCGGGCCGACAGCATCCGGAGCCCGTAAGCCAGGGCGGAGACAGCGAACAGCGCAGCGGTGACCAGCAGCCACCGGCGCAGATAGGGCACCTCGGGCTGCCCGGTCAGCGCCGGGCGCCCGTCCACCAATCCGAGCACCAGGGGGAACCAGACGAGCAGCAGCAGCCCGGACAGCAGCACCGGCACCCGCACGTGGTTGAGCCACGGCACCCGCGTCGGCATGGAGCGGACGGCGCGCGCGCCGGCCGGTGGGACGGGGCGGCTGCGCCGGGCGACCCGGCGCAGCGCCGCGTCCGCCAGGGCGTACGCCGGGAACAGCACGAGGTCGTGCAGCACGACGGCACCGGCGAACCACAGCGCGATCCCCACCGGGTTGGCCGCGAGCAGCCGGACCCCGGCGTAGCCGGCGACGGCGGCGGTGACGACCATCCCGAGCAGGTGCAGCGGGCCGCTGCGATAACTAGGCAGCCGGGGTCCGGTCCGACGGCTCACCTCAGGCCTCCGCCAGGAAACGCATCCGCGCCACCCACTTCGTGTTGTGCACGCCGGGGTTCGCCGGCACGATCACCCGAGCCGGGAAGCCGTGGTCCAGGGACAGGTCGGCGCCGTTGACCCGCAGGGCGAGCAGCGAGTCCGGGTCCAGTACCTGGTTGCCGCGCAGCACGGCGCTGGCGAAGTCGCCGCCCTGCTGCAGCGACTCCACCAGCAGCGCGGCGGGACTGGGCAGGCCGGCGAGCGCGGCCAGGTCGCGCAGCCGCACCCCGGTCCACTGCTGGTCCTCGGTCGACCAGCCCTCCACGCAGGCGATCGGCAGCGCGGCGGTGTGCTGCGGCAGCGCCAGCAGCTCCTCGCGGCGCAACGTGTGCCGCGTCGGGCCCAAGAGCTCCAATCGCCACGCCAGGCCGACCTGCTCGGCCCGAATACCCGCCGCCGCCGCCGTCTTGTTCACCGGGAAGCCGTTGGGCCCGCTCCCGGCGTCCAACCCGCGCGGGGCGAGCACCGCGGTCGCGCGCCACCGCCCGCCGAGGCTCTGGCCCACCGTGAGCCCGCCCAGCAGCAGCGCCGAGCCGCCGACCAGACCCAGCACGCCGCGGCGGGACATCGTCGGCGACGCCGGGCGTGGGCTCACCAGAGCGTCCGGGTCGGGCCGCTCGGGGCTGGTCTCATCGACTTCCCGATGCAGCCCACCGGGCAGCCCCCGTCCCCGCACCCCGGAGACCGCGCGGGCGAGCTTGAGCCCGGCGTGCACGACGAAGGCACCCATGAACACCCAAGCGCCGTAGAAGTGCGCGGGATAAAAGGAGAACGGGAAAACGTACCAGTTCTGCACGTTGAGGACACCGGTGGCGAGCTCGAACACCGCGCCCCCGACGAGCAGGAACAGGCTCAGCCGCTCGAGCACCTGCGCCGGCGACGTCGCGGGCGGCCAGTCGAACAGCTTTGGGATCACCGACCACAGCTTGGCCAGCACCACGGGGATCAGCGCGAGAGCGAGGGTCACGTGCACGCCCTGGTTGAGCCGGTACAGCCACCGCGGCTGAGTAGGCCAGGCGAACAGGTAGAAGCCGAGCAGACCCTTGTCCGGCGTTTGGTCGTTGAGCGGATGAAGGTCGGGGTTGTACGCCGCGTACGACAGCAGCCCGGTGGCGAAGACGACGGGAATCCCGACGAGCAGCACCAGCCCGAGCAGGCCGGTGAGCCACGGCCCGCGCAGCGGGCTGCGCCACGTCGTGCGCCGAAACGGCCCGGGCGGCGGGTGCTGCTCCACCCACCGCCAGGCCGCCCTCAGCCGCGCACCAGAGCCGCGAACCATCGGCCCTCACCTCCGGCCCACAGCTCCCTGACCACCAGGCCGGCGTCCTTCGCGGCCTCGGACACGCCGTCGACAGCCAGCCGGCCCCAGGGGAACCACGCGCTGGCCCGCCCGTCGTCGTGTTCGAGGCGGGCCCCGGCCGGGCCGGTGCGCGCCCCGGGGGGGTCGACCTCGACGAGTACGACGCCGTCAGGCGCGAGCAGCGTCCGGGCGCGGGCCAGCAGGGCGACCGGGTCGCCCCCGATCCCCGCGTTGCCGTCGGCGAGCAGCGCTGCGGACCACCTCCCCTCCCCGGGCAGCCGGTCGAAGACCGACCGGCGCAGCACGACCGCGCCGCGCGTGCGGGCAAGGGACACAGCCTCGGCCACGACGTCGACCCCGAGCGCGGGCACTCCGGCCCGGCGCAGCCCGGCCAGCAGGCGGCCGGGCCCGCAGCCGATGTCCAGCGCGGGGCCCGCGCAGCGCGCGACCAGGGCCAGGTCGGCGGGGTCGGGAGGGCCGAGCCAGCGGGCAACGGCGAGCGGTGCGCACGCACCGTCGTGGTAGCGCAACCACCACCCCTCCGCGCCGTGACCGACGCCGCCGCGCAAGGCCGCGACGTAGAGCGCGTGAAACGTGAGGCCCCCGCCGTCGCTGCCCGGCGCAGGCCGTTCGCTGGGCGTGGTCACCGCCGGGAGACCTCGACCTCCGCGAGCACGCCGCGCATGTCACGCACCGCCTGCAGCGTGCCGCGCACAGTGCCCGTGACCTTCGAGCGGCCATTGCGCGGCAGGTATGCCACGGGCACCTCCGCGACGCGCCAGCCGGCCGCTGCCGCACGGAGCACCATCTCCAGCGGCCAACCCGAGCGGCGGTCGCGCAGCGCGAGGGCGAGCAGCGCCTCACGCCGCGCCGCGCGCATCGGACCGAGATCGGTGAGCTGCAGCCCGGCGCTGCGGCGCAGGCGACGGGCGAGTACCTGATTCGCCAGCCGGGCGTGCAGCGGCCAGGCTCCCCGTGCCGCGCGGCGGGCACCGATCATGAGGTCGACCCGTCCGGAGCGCACGGGATCGACGACTTGGGGAAGCTCGGCGGGGTCGAGTGAGCCGTCGCAGTCCAGAAAGGCGACGTAGGGAGCACTCGCCGCGGCGAGCCCCGCCCAGCACGCGGCGCCGAAGCCGCGCTGCGGTGCGCCGACCACGCTCGCCCCCAGCGAACGGGCGATCTCCGCCGACCCGTCGGTGGATCCGTTGTCGACAACCAGCGCCCGGCAGCCCGCCGGGATCCGGGCGAGCACCCACGGTAGCGCCGTCGCCTCGTCCAGACAGGGCAGGACAACGTCCACATCGAGGTCAAGGCCGGCGCCGCCGGGGACGGATACCGTCACGTCGGCACCGGGCGGCGGGTCACCCGCGCGGTCATCGTGGTCAGTACAGCCACCGTCACGGCTACCGAACCGGCGATGGCGGTCAGGTGGGCCAGCAGGCCGAAATCCCAGAACATCGTCGCGCCGACGGCAACGAGCGCGGCCGCCTCCGCTACCAGCAGCGGCGCCCAGGCCCCGCGCAAGGCGAACAGCAGCAAGCCGGCAGGCATCCAGTAGGCGCCCTGACTGGTGGCACCGAGCTCGCGCACCATGCCGGCGGCACCACCGGTCCCTCCGACCACCGCCACCACGGAGGGGAAGAACATCGCCGCACAGTGAAAGCCGAGAGCGAGAAGCGCCACAAGAGCGACGGCGAGGTCGAGGCGACCCAGCACGAACGTCCGCGCGGGAAGCAGCGGCCTGCCGCGGACGATGCGCGCGCCGAGGCCGGCCACCACCAGGACGACAAGGGCACCCCAGTACCGGTGGTCAGTCACCGCCGCACTCTAAGCACACCAGATGCCCACCAAGTCGTGCTTGTAAGAACTTCGTCACTTTCTTGGCGACCCGCTGTCCGCGACGCCCGTTGACCGCGCTCGGCGAGCAGCCGCCCGGCCCGGCGGCGGACGCGACGACCGGACGACCACGACACGCTCCCGCAGCGGCTGACCACCAAGGCTTTCGACGATGACGCCGACGCTGGCGAACCAGATCAACCGCGCGCCGCCAGAAGCCGTGGCGCCTTGCTCGTCGGCAAGGATCTCGGTGTGTAGGCCAGCCCGGGAGTGGTCGTCCAGCGCGGTGTGCAGATAGCCGTAGCCACGAGCCTCGGGTGCGGTGGCCTGCCGGCTGCGTTTGCCCTGCTGGCGCCTTGAGTCAGGTGCCCGCCGCCGTTCGGGATCTTGCCGAGATTCTTGATATCGACGTGCACCAGATGGCCGGCGCGTCGCGTTCGTAGCGCCGGACCGGGCCCCGCAGCACCCGGGTGACCAGGTCCAGCTGGGCCAGTGGCGGCAGGCCCTCGCAGCGCCCGATGGACCGTGAAGGCGCGCACGCCGAGATTGGCGACGACTCGGGTCGGTTCCCAGCCGCGGGTGCGTGCAGTGCACGATCCGGCGGACCATTGGCCGGCGGGTCTGCCGGGGCTGCCCCGCGGCCCGCGAAGACCGGTCGTGCATTGCCTCGATCGCCGGCCGCGACCGGTCCCGCTGTCGGTAGCGCTGGGCCCAGCGCACCGCGGTGGGCATCGAGACCTGAAACCGCTGGGCGGCTGGCTCGGCGCAGCGGCCAGCCCTCCTCGACCACGTAGATCGCGAGTTCGACCCGACCGCTCGGGGTAAGCCCGGGCGTTACCGCGCACCACGAGGACCTCCTGGTTGTGCGGGTTGCTTGGCGGCACCCACACCTCACCCAGAGGTCCTTCTCACGTCACGGACCAAGCAGACCATGTCGCCGCGTCCCCCAACGTGTGTGGTCGATACACCTAGGGAGCATTAGCATCACGATCTGCTGCAGCCGAACGGCGGTAATTACTCCTCGTAGATCACCATCGCCAGCAGCGCCCTGGTCACGCGCTCCAGTTCAACGGTCACCACGACGAGAGCGCTGAACGCCAGGCGCAACGCGTCCTGCGGGCCGCTCCACGCCTGGGCGGCCGGTCGCGTGCCCACAGCCGGGTGCGGGTTCGAAGGGGTGAAGTTGGTCGTGCCCGACCAGGTCAACGCCCATCCCGCCCGTCCTGCTGCACCGCAAGAGACGTCTGCGCCGCGACGGCGTCCGCCGCTCGCGCCGGATCACCTCCAGCTGCCGGCGCGCGTTGCGCCGGCTGCGCCCCTGGAAGCTGAGGACAAGGAAGATCGAGGACACCGGCCCGCTCCTCCGCCGCGAGGGGAGACGGCTGTCGGAGTGCCATCTCAAGTGACGCGAACGGAGTCACGGTCCGTGCCAGAAGGCCTACCTTGCGCTTCCGGTTACCGCCCACGCCACTGGTCAGGCCACTATAAAGTGCTACCGGTGCGCCAGCCCGCGCCGTTGACGTCTGTGCGCACTCCCGCCAAAGCACGCGAGTCTCTCTCACTCCGGGCAAGTTCGGGTCGACCCCCTGGCGGCCGTGTGATCTGGGCGCGAAGCTGGAAGGGTTGATGATGGCCCGCACCTTCACGCGTCTGCACGACAGGGCGTTGCCCGCCGTCTTCAGCGCACCGGACATGCTCGTCGAGGGCGCGTAGGCGCCACTGCCGCCGCCAAGCGGCGAGGCGGGCCAGATCAGCAGGCGTGGGGGTACCTGGCGCTGGGCAAGGTCGGAGGTCTTGAGGGCTGGCAGCCCGTCGGGCAGGTGGTGTGCCGATACGGGCCCGACAGCGGCGCCTGCTCGACCGCGGAGCGGGCGGCAGGCCGTCGCCACGGGCGGCGCTGCGCGCCTTCCTGCACATGGAGGCCTCCGGCGGGATTGTGCTGGTCTCCGCTGCGGCACTGGCCCTGCTGTGGGCCAACAGTCCGATGGCTGGGCTCTATCAGGACGTCTGGCACACCGAGCTGCGGCTGGGCGTGGGTCGGTTCGTGATCGCGGAGGATCTGCAGCACTGGGTGAACGACGCCCTGATGGTGCTGTTCTTTGTCGTCGTCGGCCTGGAGATCAAGCGCGAGCTGGTGACCGGCGAGCTGCGCGACCCGCGAGCCGCCGCGCTGCCGGCCGTCGCGCTGGGCGGGGTGGTGCTGCCAGCCTTGCTGTTCCTCGCGCTCGTCGGCGAGGGGTCCGGGTAGGCGGCTGGGGAATCCCGATGGCGACCGACATCGCCTTGCGCCGTGGGTGTGCTGGCCCTGCTCGGCGACCGGGTTCCCGGCGGCGCGAAGCTGCTGCTGCTGGCCATCGCGATCGTCGACGAAATTCTGGCGATCGGGGTCATCGCCGTCGCCTACGCGCAGGGCGTGTCGCTCGCCTGACTCGGCGCGGCCGTCGGCCTGCTCGGCGTCGTGGTCGTGCTGCGCCGCGTCGGGGTGGTCCAGATCTGGCCCTACGTGATCGTCGGCGTGCTGGTCTGGCTGGCGACGTTCGAGTCCGGGGTGCACGCGACCGTCGCCGGCGTCGCGCTCGGGCTGCTCACGCCGACCTGAGACGTCGAAGGCCGCCCGGTGCTCCGACAGCTCGAGCACCGGCTGCACCCGGTGTCGGCGTTCCTCGTGGTCCCGTTGTTCGCCCTCGCCAACGCCGGGGTGGACCTGCGCGGCGGGACGCTGCAGGCCGCGACGCAGGGACGGGTGGCGTTGGCCGTCGCCGTGGCGCTGCTGGTGGGCAAGACCCTGGGCATCGCCGGCGGCGCTGCTGGCCCAGCGGACCGGGATCGGCACTCTTCCGCGGGGCGTGCAGGACCGCCACGTCTGGGGCCTGGCCGCGCTGGGCGGCATCAGTTTCACGGTGTCACGCCATCGGATCGTCGTCGCGGCAGCCGAGCTGATGCATGAGCGTGGCGTTGCGGGCACCAGCCTGGACGACGTGCGGGCGGCGACGGGGACCAGCAAGTCGCAACTGTACCACTACTTCGCGGACAAGTCGGCGCTGGGGCGCGCGGTCGTGGACCGTCAGGTGCAGCAGGTGCTCTCGGCGCAATTTCCCGGCCGACGACCCGCTGGAGTCGATGGCGGCGTTGCGCCGGTCGCGCGACCGCGTCGTGGTGCTCAAGGAGCAGGCCCGCTGCGTCGGCGGCGGCCCGCTCGGGTGCCTGGCGGCCGAGCTCGCCGAGAGCGAGCCGACGGTTCGCCCGGCGCTCGCCGTGGGCTTCCGGGCGTGGCAGGTGACGCTGGCCGGCGGCCTGCGCCGGCTGCAGGAGACCGGGGAGCTTGCGCCGGAGGCCGACGTTGAGCGGCTCGCGCTCGGGCTTCTCGCCGCGGTGCAGGGCGGCGGCCTGCTGCTCGCGCAGACGAAACGCTCGACGAAGGCCTGCCGCCTCTCCGGTCCGGCAAGGCACCGCGTCGGACGCTCAGGCGTTCGGTCGGACCAACGTCTTCGTGACCTGACCGGCCGCCACGACTGCTCCGGCCACGGTCGCCTCGGCACGCAGGAAGACGATGCTGCGCCCGCGGCGCACGACCGAGCCGCGCACCTGCACCCGCGCGCCCCGCGGCACCGCGCGCATCAGCGACGCCGTGACGTCGTGCGTCACTGCGTTCTCCTCGGCCCCCAGGTCGGGGAGCAGCGTGAGATAGCACGCGACGTCCAGCAGCGCGGTGACGATCCCGCCGTGCAGAACGCCGGCGTTGTTCAGCGCCGCCTCCTCCACCGGGAAGGCGATGCCGCGCGCCGGCTCGGCCGGGTCGAGCAGCGTGACGCGGAGGAAGCGGTGCAGCGCGATGTCGAGGACCCCTTGGACCCGGGCACGCACAGCGGGATCGTCAGCAGAGGTAGGCACGTCGAGTCTCGCAGCCGCCCGTCGGTCAGCCGCGCGGCGTCGCCGCGACGAAGTCGGCCACCACGCGGGAGAACTGCAGACCGACGTCCTCCTGCAGAAAGTGCCCGCCGCCCTCAAGCGTCACGTGCTGGCACCCTGCGGCTGCCGGGACGAGTTTGCGGAACACCTTGTCGCCTCCGCGCGTGATTGCATCGGAGTCGGAGAACGCGGTGAGGAACGGCTTGTCCCAGCTCGACAGCACCTTCCACGCGGCGCGGTTGGCGTCTGCGGCCGGGTCGTCCGGGCGCGTCGGGACCAGCGTCGGGAAGACCCGCGCGCCCGCCTTATAGCTGTCGTCCGGAAAGGGCGCGTCGTACGCCGCGACGACCTCGGGCGGGAGGGGCGTGGCGCACCCGCCTGACACGATGCGGCCGACGCGGAAGTGCCGTGTCTCCTGGGAGTAGCGCTGCCAGGCCAGGAACGCCTCGCTCATCGGCTGATCGCCCGTAGGCAGCCCGGTGTTCGCGAGGACCACCCGCGCGAACCGGTCGGGGTTCTCGGCGACGAGGCGCAGCCCGATCAGCCCGCCCCAGTCTTGCCCGACGAGGGTCACCGCATCAAGGTCGACCTGGTCGAGCAGCGCCTGCCGCAGCCACTCCACATGGCGGGCGTAGGTGTAGTCGGTGCGCTCGACGGGCTTGTCAGACCGGCCGAACCCGACGAGGTCCGGCGCGACGACCCGCAGCCCCGCGTCGAGCAGGACCGGGATCATGTTGCGGTACAGGTAGGACCACGACGGCTCCCCGTGCAGCAGTAGCACGGTCTCGCCGTCCCGTGGCCCCTCGTCGACGTACGCGACGCGGAGCCGGCCGCCGTCGCCGTCGTCGATCTCTGCGTAGTGCGGCGCGTAGGGGAAGTCGGGCAGCTCGGCGAACCGGTCCTCCGGGGTGCGCAGCGCCTTCATCCACGGCCTCCTCAGCAGCGGGGCAGGGACGCGAACGCTAGCGCTGCGGCACGCAGTCAACGCCCGCCGGTACACCCGCGCCCAGACGGGTCTCGCCTCCGGGGACGAGAGGAGCGGCCGTGGACGGGGCGGACGACCGGGGCTGGGAGGAGCTCCGCGTGCTGGTGTTCGCGGCCTCGCTGCGCGAGGACTCGACGAACAGCAGGCTCGCGGGTCATCGAAACCGGCGCTTGACGAGGCGCCGGCGCAGCTGACCGCCGACGGGCAGCTGGCCCAGCCGGGTGGTGCACCAGCCACTCGTCACCACGTTGAGCTCGTTCCTGGACATCGTCGAGGCAACCAGGCACTACCCGCTCGCGCGCAAGGCGTGGGTGGAGTTCCTCGGCGAGCAGCCGACCCCGGCGACGAGCGGTACCTGTCGACACCGCTGTTCTCCGAGGCTCCCGCCCCCGCGGTGGACGACCTCGCGGCACTGCTCGGCTGAACCCTGATCCCGGCTCGTCTGCGGAGAATGCCGTTCAGGTGCTCGGTGATGTTGCTGGGTGTGTGGGCGTGGCTGGTCGGCCGGTCTGTCCGGCTCTTCCACTTCCGGTTGGGGTCGGGCCTGGCGGCGGGCGGTCAGACGGCGGTGGCCGGCGGTGGGCCGGTCGCGCCGGTGAACAGCTGCTCGAACGCGTGCTGCCAGGGCCAGGCCTGAGGCAGGTGCAGCACGAGGCGGCGGGCGGAGGAGGCCAGCCGGGCCGGCACGTTGATCAGTTGGGCGCGCAGCGTG
>JALYMN010000041.1 GCA_030773675.1 Actinomycetota bacterium | reverse complement strand
CGACCGAGTCGGGGTTGGCCTCGGTGGTGACCTCGGCGTCCGCGGCCAACCCGAACTCGTCGTCGAGCACCTCCCGGCCGCCGGCCGGGGAGCGGCCGGCGGCGAGCGCCGCGGCGTACGGCGCCGGGTGCTTGCCGTTCCACCAGCGCACTCCGCCGACGTGGCTGTGCGCGCCCGGGCCGACGCCCCACCAGTCGCCGCCGCGCCAGTAGCCGAGGTTGTGCCGGCAGGGCACGCCCCAGTTCGACGCCTCGTACCAGCCGCCGGGCAGCAGGGCGCCGAGCGCCTCGTCGGCCATGACGTAGCGGTCGGCGAGCACGTCGTCGTCCGGGGCGGGCAGCTCGCCGCGGGCCACCTGCGCGCCCAGCCGGGTGCCCTTCTCGACGATGAGCGCGTACGCCGACACGTGGGTCGGGCCGGCGGCGGCGACCGCGTCGAGCGAGCGCCGCCAATCGTCGTCCGTCTCGCCGGGCGTGCCGTAGATGAGGTCCAGGCTGACCTGCTCGAACCCCGCGGCGTACGCCTCGGCCACGGCCTGCTCCGGCCGGCCCGGAGTGTGCGTGCGGTCGAGCACGGCCAGCACGTGCGGCACGGCCGACTGCATGCCGAACGACACCCGGGTGAAGCCGCCCTCGCGCAGCGCGGCGAGCGAGCCGGGGTCGACCGAGTCGGGGTTGGCCTCGGTGGTGACCTCGGCGTCCGCGGCCAACCCGAACTCGTCGTCGACGGCGCGCAGCACCCGCACGAGGTCCGCGGGCGGCAGCAGGGTCGGGGTGCCGCCGCCGACGAACACCGTCTGCACCGGCAGGTCGACCGGCCCCAGCACCCGGCGGGCCAGCCGGACCTCCTCGACCGCCGCCTCGACGAATGGCCCCTGCAGCGCCCCCAGGCCGGTGTAGGTGTTGAAGTCGCAGTAGCCGCAGCGGGTTCGGCAGAACGGGACGTGCAGGTACAGGCCGAACGGCGCCCCGCCCAGGTCGGCCAGCGCGCTCTCCGGCAGTGCGCCGGACGCCGGCACCGGCTCGCCGAGGGGCAGGGCGCTGGGCACCCGTCCAGTGTGCGGGAGTCTCACCCTGCGTGCGCCGGACCCTCGCCGGTCGTACCGTCGGCCGATGAAGAGGCTCCTGCCCGCGCTGCTCGCCGCCCTGCTGCTCGCCGGGGCGGTCCCGCCGGCACAGGCGGCCAGCCGCCCCCAGGTGCTCACGACCGGCAAGGCGGTGCCGTGGGGGCTGGCGTTCCTGCCCGACGGCAGCGCCCTGTTCACCGAGCGCGACACCGCGCGGGTCTGGGCGGTGCTGCCGGGGCGCGCGGCCCGCCACATCTACACCGTGCGCGAGGCCCGGCCGGCGGGCGAGGGCGGCCTGCTCGGCATCGCCGTGGCACCCGACTACGCCCGCAACCCGCGCTTCTTCATCTATTACACGACCGGCACCGACAACCGGATCGCCTACGTCCGCCGCGGCTCGGCCGCCCGGCCCGTGCCGGTCGTGACCGGCATCCCGCGCGGCCGCGTCCACAACGGCGGCCGGCTCGCCTTCGATCGCGCCGGCCTGCTGTACGCCGGAACCGGCGACGCCGGCGACCGCGCGCTGAGCCAGGACACCCGCAGCCTCGGCCGGCAAGGTGCTGCGGGTGACGCCGTCCGGGGGCGCCGCGCCGGGCAACCGCTTCGGCCGGGTCTTCAGCTACGGGCACCGCAACGTGCAGGGGCTGGCCTTCGACCGGGCCGGGCGGCTGTGGGCCACCGAGCTCGGGCAGATCGCGCAGGACGAGCTCAACCTGCTGCAGGAGGGGCGCAACTACGGCTGGCCGCTCGTCGAGGGGCGCAGCGGCGACGCTCGGTTCACCGACCCCCGCTGGACCTGGCGACCCGCGGAGGCCTCGCCGTCCGGGCTGGCGGTCAAGGGCGACAGCCTGTACGTCGCCGCCCTGCGCGGGCAGCGCGTGTGGCGGCTGCGCTTCTCCGGCTCCACCGTCACCGGCGCCACGCCGATGTTCACCAGCACCTTCGGTCGGCTGCGGGCGATCGGGCAGAACCCGCGCGACGGCGCGGTCTGGATGACGACGAGCAACACCGGCACCGCGGCCGCGCGGCGCGGCGACGACCGGGTCCTGCGGATCACGAGGTTCCCGTAGCGGCGGCGGCGGGTTCTAGCCTGCGGCTGTGAGCGCGCCCGGGTCCGACGCCGCCGCTGCAGCTGCCCGCCTGGCCGCCCTGACCGGCGCACCGCGGCACGACGTCGCGGTCGTCCTCGGGTCGGGCTGGGTGCCCGCGGCCGACGCGTTCGGCCGGCCGGCGGTCGAGGGCGCGGTGACCGACCTGCCCGGGTTCCTGCCGCCCGCGGTGGCCGGGCACGCCGGGCGCTTCCGCTCGGTGGAGGTCGCCGGTCGCCGCGTGCTCGTCCTGCTCGGGCGGACCCACCTATACGAGGGCCGCGGCACCGCCGCCGTCGTCCACGGCGTGCGGGTCGCCGCCGCCGCGGGCTGCCGCGTCGCGGTCCTGACCAACGCCGCCGGCGGGCTGCGCGGCGGGCTGCGGGTCGGGCAGCCGGTGCTGCTGGCCGACCACCTCAACCTCACCGCGACGTCGCCGCTCGTCGGGCCGCGCTTCGTCGACCTCACCGACCTGTACGCCGCGCGGCTGCGCGCGCTCGTCCGGGAGGTCGACCCCTCGCTGGAGGAGGGCGTGTACGCCGCGCTGCCGGGGCCGCACTACGAGACGCCGGCGGAGATCCGGATGCTGCGCACCCTGGGCGCCGACCTCGTCGGGATGTCCACCGCGCTCGAGGCGGTCGCCGCCCGGGCGGAGGGGGTTGAGGTGCTCGGCGTGTCGCTCGTGACCAACCTGGCCGCGGGCATCACCGGCCAGCCGCTGGACCACGCCGAGGTGCTCGCGGCGGGCGCGGCGTCCGCCGCCCGGGTCGGGGGCCTGCTCGCCCGGGTGGTGGCCCGGCTGTGAGCGGTCCGGACGCCGAGGCGCTCGCCCGCGCCGCCCGGGCGTGGGCCGACGACGACCCCGACCCGGCGACGCGCGACGAGGTCCTCGCCCTGCTCGCCGCGGGCGACGTCGAGGGCCTCCGCGTGCGCTTCGACGGCTGCCTCGTCTTCGGCACGGCCGGGCTGCGCGGGCCGCTGCGGGCCGGCCCGACCGGGATGAACCGCGCGGTGGTCCGGCGCACGACCGCGGGTCTCGCCGCGCACCTCGGGGCCGGGAGCACGGTCGTGGTCGGGCGCGACGCCCGGCACGGCTCGGCGGAGTTCGCCCGTGACGTCTGCGCGGTGCTCGCCGGTGCCGGCCTACGCGCGCTGCTGCTCCCCCGGGTGCTCCCGACGCCGGTGCTGGCCTTCGCCGTGCGCCGGCTCGGCGCGGACGCGGGGGTGATGGTCACGGCCAGCCACAACCCGCGGCAGGACAACGGGTACAAGGTCTACCTCGCCGACGGGGCGCAGGTCGTCAGCCCGGTCGACAGAGCGCTCGAGGGCCGCATCGCCGAGGTCGGCCGGGTGGGCGACCTCCCGCTGTCCGACGAGTGGGAGGTGCTCGGCGAGGACGTCGTGGACGACTACCTCGCTGCGGTCGCCGCGCTGCCGCTGACGCCCGCGCGGGCGGTGCAGGTGGCCTACACGCCGCTGCACGGGGTCGGCCGGGACGTCGTGCTGGCCGCGTTCGCGCGGGCCGGGTTCCCCCCGCCCGAGGTGGTCGCCGCCCAGGCCGAACCCGACCCCGACTTCCCGACCGTGTCGTTCCCGAACCCTGAGGAGCCGGGCGCGATGGACGCCGTCCTGGCGCTCGCCTCGGCGTCCGGCGCCGACGTGGCGATCGCCTCCGACCCGGACGCCGACCGGGTGGCCGTCGCGGTCGGGGGGCGGGTCCTGCGCGGGGACGAGACCGGGGTGCTGCTCGCCGACCACCTGCTGGCGCAGGGCGTGCGCGGGCGGGTTGCCACGACCGTCGTGAGCTCGTCGATGCTCGGGCGGGTCGCGACGGCGTACGGGGTGGCCTACAGCGAGACGCTCACCGGCTTCAAGCACCTCGCCCGGGCCGGCGACGACCTGGTCTACGCCTACGAGGAGGCGCTCGGCGTGGCCGTCGCACCGCACCTGGTGCGCGACAAGGACGGCGTGAGCGCCGCCCTGCTCGTGGCGGACCTCGCCGCGCTCGAGAGGTCACGGGGGCGCACGCTGCTGGACCGGCTCGACGACCTGGCCCGCGCCCACGGCCGGCACGAGACCCGGCAGCTGTCCTACCGGGTGGACGACCTGGCCGTGATCGACGCGGCCGTGCAGCGGTTGCGGACGGCGCCGCCGACGGCGTACGGCCGCTTCCCGGTGACGGCGGTCGAGCAGCCGGCCGACGACGTGCTGGTGCACCGGTTGGCGCGCGGGCGGGTCGTGGTCCGTCCGTCCGGTACCGAGCCGAAGCTCAAGGCCTACCTCGAGCTGGTCGAGCCGGGCGACGGCGACCTCGACGCGCTGGCCGAGGCGGTGGGCGCGGTGCTGGGCCTGCGCTGAGGGAGCGCGACGTTCAGCCGCGCGGCGTGAAGAAGCCCTGGACGAAGGACCGCCCGCTGCTCGGCGAGGTCGCCGTGCAGGCGACGACGTCGGCCCCGTCGGCCAGGCCCGGGTCGAGAACGACGGGGCCGCCGACGACCTGCGCGCGCGTCACGACTCCAGGGTGCTGTCCACGACGTGCAGCACCTGGCCCCGGCCGAAGCCGTCGACCTCGTCCGTCGCCCTGTCGCAGGTGAGCGTCGCCGACGCGGTGGAGGCGGCGAGAGCGGGAGCGCACAGCGCACCCAGGACGGCGACGGTGCTGGCAGCGACGGCGGCGCGACGCCGGGCTCGGCGGCCAGGGCGTCGGTCAGCGCGGCGAAGCGCTGGTCGCGCGAGTCCACCGCGCCATGCAAGTCCGACCGGCGGGGGCGGCGCAGCGTCCCGGCACGTGCCGCTCCGCTCCGCTCAGGACGCCCGCACGGCCTCGTCGGCGGTGCGCCGGGTGAGGGCGACCGACACGCACTTGCCGCCCGGTGTCCGCTCCACCCACCAGCGCGACGACACCGCGGCCACCAGAGTCATCCCCCGCCCGCTCTCGGCGTCGGGGGCCGCCCGCCGCTGGACCGGCAGCGCCGGGACGTGGTCGCGGACGGTGACCACCAGCTCGTCGTCCAGGCAGACGACGGTGAGCGCGAGGTCCCGGTCGTCGAGCGCGTGCCGGACCGCGTTGGTGACGAGCTCGCTGAGCACCAGCAGCAGATCGTCGCGCAGCGGCGCGGGCAGCCCCCAGGCAACCAGGCAGGGTGCGAGGGCGCGGCGCGCCCGGCCGACGGCCGCCGGCTCGGGGACCAGCGCGAGCTGGAGCTGCGTGGGGATCATTGCGGCCCTTCCGAGCGACTACGCTGAGGGGCCAGGCTACAGCAATGGCCGTTGCGGTAACCGCCATTGCGGCAACGGGTATTCCGGTCGGCGAGAGACAGTGAGGTGCCCGTGCCCCGCGAGACCCTGGACGCGGCCGCCGGCGAGCTCGTCGACGCCATCGACGACGCCGTGGCCCGGCTGCTCACCGCCCGCGAGCGCACCGAGGTGGTCCGGGCGGGGCTGGCCGAGGGCGTGCCGCTGCCGGACCTGGTCCGTGCGGAGATGCGACCGCTCGTCGTCGAGGTGCTCACCGACGTCCAGGAGGGGCTGCAGACCGCCGGCAGCCGCTTCCGGCGAGCCGAGGCGCGGGCGCTGCACCGGGAGGGCCTGTCGATGGAGGCCATCGCGGCGCTGTTCGGCGTCACCCGGCAGCGGGTGTCGGCGCTGCTGCGCCGTCAGTCGTGACCGGTACGCGGCCCGCTCCTCGGTAGCGTCGAGCTTCATGGACCGCGCCGCGCTCGCCGCGATGATCGACCACACGCTGCTCACGCCGGAGGCGACCGACGAGCAGGTCGCCGCGCTGTGCCGCGAGGCGGAGGAGCTCGGCGTCCTCGCCATCTGCGTCTCCCCGTCCCGCCTGCCCGTGCGCACGTCGGTGACGGTGTGCACAGTGGTCGGCTTCCCGTCCGGCGCGCACGCGGCTGCGGTGAAGGCGGCCGAGACGGCGGGTGCCGTCGCCGACGGCGCCGCAGAGGTCGACATGGTCCTCGACCTGGGGCTGGCCCGCGCCGGGCGGTGGGACGCAGTCGAGGCCGAGGTCGCCGCCGTGCGGGAGGCCTGCGGTGAGGCCCTGCTCAAGGTGATCCTGGAGAGCGCGGCGCTGTCGCTGGAGCAGGTCGCCGACGCCTGCCGCGCCTGCGAGCGGGCCGGCGCCGACTTCGTGAAGACCTCGACGGGCTTCCACCCGGCGGGCGGCGCGTCGCTCGACGCCGTCCGCGTGATGACCGAGACGGTCGGCGGGCGGCTCGGGGTCAAGGCCTCGGGCGGCATCCGAGACACCGCCACCGCGCTCGCGATGGTGGAGGCGGGCGCCACCCGGCTCGGGCTGTCCGGCACCCGCGCGGTGCTGGACGGGCTGAGGTGAAGCGCCGCACCGGCCGCTGACGGGCTCAGGAGCCTCCGGCCAGCGGCTGCA
Source organism: Actinomycetota bacterium (assembly GCA_030773675.1). Next base: position 1,946 of record JALYMN010000041.1, on the reverse strand, counting down.
GCACCGGGACGGCGATGTCGCGGAACGACGCGGTGAACTCGCCGCGGTCGACGCCGGCGCGCACGATCTGCAGCAGCACGTCGGCCTCGGCCCGGCGGCCCGGCCCTCGAGCCGCTGCAGCGCCTCGAGCCGGCCGAGGAAGCGCGCGGTGCGGGGCCCGAAGCGAGCGGGCTCCACGCGCGTCGCGGCGACGAGGCCAGCGAGGTCGCGGGCACGGCGAGGTCCCGGAGCACGCCACCGCCCCCGGCTGAGGACGTCAGGCCACCCCGGCCGCCAGCGTGGCGTAGCCGGGCTTGATCGTGCCTTCGATGAGCGCGAGCCGCTCGTCGAAGGGGATGAACGCGCTCTTCATGGCGTTCACCGTGAGCCAGCGCAGGTCCTCCCAGCCGTAGTCGAACGCGTCGACGAGCGCGTTCAGCTCCGAGCTCATCGACACCCCGCTCATGAGCCGGTTGTCGGTGTTGACGGTGACGCGGAACGACAACCGGCGCAGCAGCCGGATCGGGTGCTCGGCGATGCTCGCCGCCGCACCCGTCCGCAGGTTGGACGAGGGGCACATCTCCAGCGGCACCCGCTTGTCGCGCACGTACGCCGCGAGGCGCCCGAGCCGCACCGTGCCGTCGTCGCCGACCTCGATGTCGTCGACGATGCGCACGCCCCGAGCCGGTCGGCGTTGCACCACTGCAGCGCCTCCCAGATCGACGGCAGGCCGAACGCCTCCCCCGCATGGATGGTGAAGTGCCCGTTCTCCCGCTGGATGTGCTGGAACGCGTCGAGGTGCCGGCTCGGCGGGAACCCGGCCTCCGCGCCGGCGATGTCGAACCCGACGACCCCGTCGTCGCGGTAGCGCACGGCGAGCTCGGCGATCTCGAGCGACCGGGCGGCGTGCCGCATCGCGGTCAGCAGGGTGCCGATGCGGATGCCGGACTCCTGCGACCCCTGCCGGAACCCTTCCTGCACCGCCTCCACGACGGCGGGCAGCGCGAGACCGCGCTCGGTGTGCAGCTCGGGGGCGAAGCGCACCTCGGCGTAGACCACGCCGTCCTCGGCGAGGTCGAGCGCGCACTCCCGCGCCACCCGCACGAGCGCGTCGGCCGTCTGCATCACCCCGACGGTGTGCGCGAAGGTCGACAGGTACGTCGGCAGCGAGCCGGCGTCCGCGGCCTCCCGGAACCAGACGCCGAGGTCGTCCGGGTCGCCCGTCGGCAGGTCGCGGTAGCCGTCCTGCTCGGCGAGCTCGACGACGGTCTCCGGGCGCAGCCCGCCGTCCAGGTGGTCGTGCAGGAGCACCTTCGGCGCGCGCCGGACCTGCTCCGGTACGGGCCGGCTCACCTGTCCTGCCCCGGCTGGCCGTCCTCGCGGTGCACGGTGTCGGAGCCGAACGCCGGCAGGCACACCGCGACGTAGTCCGCGCCGTCCGGCGTGGTGTAGCGGACCCGCTTGCCCGCACGGGTGAGCACCGCCTGCCCGGGGCCGACGTCGAGCACGCCGCCGTCGTGCTCCACCCGCACGCCGCCCGAGAGCACGAGCGTGACCTCGTCGAACTCCGGGGTCTGGGCGGGCTCCTCCCAGCCGGCGGGACTGCGCATGTGCGCCACCGACAGCGCGCCGGTGCCGGTGCTAGCCCGCCCGACGTACTCGTCGATGAGCTTGCCGCCGGGCACCGGCACCCGCACGGGCGCGCTCACCAGTTCAGGCACGGACTGCTCCCAGCACTCGGGGGGCGGGCTCGTGCCCCTGCCCCGCCCCAGGCACGTCGGGAGCGGACACCTCGAACGCTCCCTGCAGGGCGGCCCGGCCCTCGGGGAGCCGCGCCTCGTCGTCGGCGTGCAGCTCGAGCACGGCCGCGCCGGCCTGCACGCGCTCCCCCGGGCGCACCAGGCAGCGCACCCCCGCGGACGGCGACACCGCGTCCTCCTTGCGGGCGCGCCCCGCGCCCAGCCGCC
>JALYMN010000040.1 GCA_030773675.1 Actinomycetota bacterium | reverse complement strand
CCGGCGAGTCGACCAGCCGAACCGCGGGGCAGGACTGCGCCTCCACGCCACATGACCTCGGCTCCGACACCCGGACACGAGTGCGCGGTCGCGATTCCGTTCCCGAACGTCCGCTCATCGGCTACGGTCACTGACGCCAAGGGCCCAGCCCGATGGACCGGGCCGGTGGCGGTCGCCACTGCGGCTGCCAGCCGTTGCGATCTAACAGTGGCGTCAGCGGACCACCGTCGGCACCGGGCGGGCCTGCGGGGTGGGGAAGCCAGCCGAAGCAAGCGACTGGCGCACCGCCCGGTCAGCGGCAGAAGCGGACATCCGGACCCGGCCCTCGGTCTGAAGTACACCCAGCCGAGCGGCCCGTTCGGGCCGCCCCGGGCTGCCGGCCGCCTGCCTCGGCGGACATCGCTGGGTCCACCTTCGGCGCACCCCCAAATTCGGGGCGACCCGCGCTTGCGTGCTCCTACAGTAAGACTACAGTCGGTGCCGATGGAGAGAGCGTGCTGAACCTTCCCGCACCAGACCGCACGCCTCTGTCGAACGCAGCCTTGCCGCTGGTCGTCGCGCAGGCGCGGTTCGACAGCGTTGCAGCAGCGCTGGACCAGGCGGCGCTACGTCACATACAGGCAACGCTGCGTGAATATGGCCTCGACAGCCCACAGGTCAACGCCGTGACCGCCATGGACGTCATCGTGGGGCCAGGCCAACAAGGCCAAGCCACAGCCACTGTCAACGGCTGGCAACTCATCGCCGACGACGGCCAGGTCCAGGTGACCGTGATGCCGGACTCGGCCGCGCTCGAGACACCTGCGTTCCGCAGTTACGACGGGCAATTCGGCCCTCAGCTGGCCGCCGTACTCGCTGCCGTCACCGATACTCACGCCCCCGTCACCACCAGGCGCCTGGGCATCCGGTTCGTCAACGTCCTCAAGACTCCCGCCGGCGAAGACCCCGGGGACTGGAGTAGATGGATCCGCCCGTCGCTGTGCGCACCGCTGAACGACAGCGACCTGGCAGCGGGGGTCGTCGGAGTCGCTCACCAGCTCGTGCTGCACGTCGCCAATGGGGTGTACAGCACCGTCCGCGCCGGCGCCGTTGAGGCTGACGGACCCGCCTGGCTGCTCGACATCGACACCTTCACGGAGCCGTCCCAGCTGTGGTCGAGCGACGACGTCAAGGGCGGCTTCGACGAGTTGAACGCACACGGCGTCGCCGTTTTTCAGGCACTGATCACCCGCGACATGCTCAACTACCTGCGCACCGGTCAGCAGATGGAAGGACAAGGACGATGACCAACGTTCTGGACGTCCTCAGCCGCTCCACCGTCCACGACACCGACATCACGGCATTTACAGTCGTACCTGCCACACCGCAGCCGATCCCCGTGAAGATCACAACTACACCTGTGTTCCGCACAGGCGCGGGGACCGACGCGCTGCGCGCGCCGCGCGCACTGCTGGCGACCCGTCGCGAGTACCGCATCGAGCGCCCCGAGACCTCCGTCCACCCCGGCACGGCAGCGCTGCACGACCTGCGCAGCTGGCTGGGTCTGCCGCTCGACACTCTCGTCGCGTGCGTGGGCCTCAGCCCGTCAGTTCGACAATTCTGGCGGCAACACCCCAACGCGCCGGTACGACGCGGCAAGGCCGGCCGGCTGCTGCGCCTGCACACCGCCGTCGGCCTGCTCGTCGCCGCGGTCGGGGCCGAGGACGCAAGGACCACCGTCAGAGCGGATGGCTGGCTCGATGAGCCGCTCGACGAGACCCGACTTGGTCAATTTGAAGCACGCATCCGCGGGATTGTCCGTCCCGGCGGGCTAAGCATGCCCGTGCACCTCGCGGGCGGCCTGACTCCCGAGCTGCTCGCACAGGTCGCCGACCCAGTCGAGGACCTGTCTCAGCAAGACAGGGAACGCACGAGTCGTACGGACAGCTTCGGCCCCGAAGAGCCCGCCTAGACGGGTGCGCCGGCGGCTCACGCCACCGCCGTTCCCCTGGGACGCCCCTCGGAACGCTGCGCGCATCAACGCCAACTATGTGACTCTGCGCCAACGTGTCGTCGAACGAAGGGGTCCGCCGAGTCATACCGACAGCCAGCCTCGTACGCGATTGGCACAAGCAATCACTGACCGGCGTCCCGGTCGCCGAACCATGGGTTGCTGGCGGCTTCCGCGGCGAAGGCCCCCCGCAATCGCAGCTCCACAGCTACCTCAACGGCGTCAACGGCATTCCCGGCGTCAGCCCCCGACAAGTAGGTCGACAGGTCAACAACACCTTCGACCAGCTGACTGACAGGCTCGAGGACCTCGACGGCCGATGGGCTGCGGGAGAACGACTGACAACCATGTACGAGGACATCCTGCGGCTCTGCGCCTGGGCACACGGCCACTGGGTGCGCATTCACCCCTTCGCCGACCACAACGGCAGCACCGCTCGTCTCCTGACCCTCGAACTGGGCCTTCGGTACGAGCTGCCGTTGCCGCTTCCAGGCAAGCCGCGGGACAGCACGCCCACGCACGGACTGCAACTGATCTACGACCTCGCCGCCAAGAACCAGATGCTCGGAGACGATGACCTGATGGTGCAATACCTGCACGACAGCGTCACCTCCACTGCGCCGCCCAGCTCGACGCCGTAGCACGCATGGCGGCAGCTGAGTGCGGCGCCGGTTCAATCGAGGAGGTCGACGAGTCCCGCCTGCGTCGGCGGCAGCCGGCTGCGTTAGGACCTCGAGCCTGGCTTTGGCCGCGGCGGCGAGGACGAGCGGGGCAGGTCCGGCGTTCAGCGCGACGTGCACGAGGCGGTCGATCCCGGCGCCGACCAACGGCGCGCCCAGCCGCAAAGTCGGGTGCAGGCCCCTGCGCCGACGCGTGCGCCGTGCGCGATGAGGTTCCGCTGCCGATAGAGGCGGAGGAAGGCGCGGGCAGGACTGCGTGCAGGGCCCGAGCGCCTTGCGCGGGGTCGGCGAGGAGCGGCGTCAGCCGCTCTAGTGCGCGCCCACTGGTCACTGTCGAGTGGGGCGGCCAGCGAGGTTCCGGCGGCTATCGCGCGTTGCGCGAGTTTCGCCTTCTCAGCGTTGGTCGGCGCGGCGGAGAAGGGTCGCGTCCCTGCGGTGCGGGCGACCGACGGAGGGCAGGTCGCCCCGCTCCTTCGTCAAGGCCGTCACCTAGATCAGCCTTTCGAGGCCTCCGGGGGCCGGACCTCCCCGACGTGCCAGCATCGGCCCCGTGACCCCAGCCCCCAATCTCGTCGCCGAGGCGACCCGCCGGTCCGGCGTCGTGTGGGGGCGTCCCCGCCGGGTGGCGCACCGGCCCTGCTGTGGCACCTGTGGCACGAGGACCGGATGTACGTAGTGGGCGGCGGTCAGGAGCAGCCGCTGCCGCTCAGGGCCGGCCCGGCGCTCGTGAGCGTGCGCTCGGCCGCCAGCCGGTCGGGCCGGGTGGTGGAGTGGGCCGCCGACGTGGATGCGGTCCTGCCCGGGACAGCGCTCTGGGAGCAGGTCGCCCGCTGCTCGCGGCCCGACGGCTCAACCCGCCGGATCGGTCCGACCTGGTCGGCCGCCGGGTTCGCGAAAGCGCCGTGCTGCGCTTCACCCCGGTCGGGATCAGGCCGCCTTGACCTCGTTCAGCTGGCCCGTTCTCACGTCGTAGACGAAGCCGCGGACCGAGTCCTTGACCGGAATGGAGGTCTCGGCGTGGATGCGGGCGATGCTCTGGCGCACATCGGCTTCGAGGTCGGTGAACGCCTCCGAGGCCCAGCTCGGCC
>JALYMN010000039.1 GCA_030773675.1 Actinomycetota bacterium | reverse complement strand
GGCCAGCGTGTCGTAGGTGAAGAACGCCGAGTCGGCGCGCAGCAGCACCAACCCGGCGCTGGTCGGGCCGCCGGCGCCGCACGCTCGGGCGGTGACCAGAGCATCGGCGACCAGCCGGGCCGCGCCTCGGGCGCTGTTGACCGAGCCCCGTCGCAGCCGGGTCGCGGCGATCACCGGCGCCGCGGTCGGGGTGCTGACCGTCGCGATCAAGGCGTTGAGCCCCTTCACCCCGGAGTAGCCGAACCCGACGCCCTGCTTGGCGTAGCCGTGGACCTGCCCGACGGTGTCGTCCAGATCGACGTAGGCAACCTGATCGGCGCCGGGCAGCAGCGGCGTGGCTCGGGCCAGCCGGGCCAGGAAGCGGGCGGCGACGGCGTCGAGCTGGCGCACGTGCCCGAAGGTGAACGAGCGCAGGAACGTGCCCAACGTCGAGGGCGCCCGCACGCCGATGAACAGCCGGTGCATCCCGCCGTGTCGCAGCAGGTCCATGTCGTCGATCGAGTCCGCGCCAGCGACCATCCCGCCGATCAGCGCCGGCACCTTCAACGACGCGTGAACGCCGCCCGCAGCCTTCAGCGTCAGCGTGCTCCCGACCAAGCTCGCCAGGCCACAGCGCTGCCCCAGCGCGAGCACCGGAGCCAGCCCGGCGCACGATACGAGGTTCGGCTCGTCGAACGCCGCCGACAGTCCCGGCGGAGCATGAGAAGTCGCATCTCGCGGATGCCCTTCTGGCGCGATGTGCAGGGTCTTCAGCGAACCCATCGTCGCCGCTCAGAAGGGCATCCGTCTGTCACGACCCGCCCAGGAGGGTCACCTCCGCGGTGGATCCGGGCTGAACTCGCGCTGAGCTGCTTGCCCGATAGCCGACTCCTGCGGCTTGACGTACAGCAGCTGGAGCAGGTCGGTGCCGGTGAGGGCGGGTGAGGACTGGACGCAACGAGCCCGGGTCGGCGGCGGTGCGAGGACCAGGTCGAGCCCTCGGCCGCTTGGAAGCTCCAGCTGCAGTGCCGGTCGGCAGGGAAGTACCGCAGGCCGGAGAAGCGCGCGCGCCGGTCGGGCGGAAGGGGCGAGTGCGGGTCGTGGCGGATCGTGTGGTCCTTGTGCTGACGCAGGTGCTCGAGCTCGAGGACGTCCATCTGTCTGCTCGGCGGTTGCGGCAAGCGTGCGGTCGCGAGGACGCGCCGTCAGCCCAGCGGCGAGTCGGTCTCGGTGACCAGCAGGTCGGCAGTGCGTTGTGCACCGCCGGGATCTGCCGGAGCCGGCCGGCCTGGAAGTCCTCGAACGACTCCCGGACCTCCGCCTCGGTGTTCATCACGAGAAGGTCCGGTCCATGCGATCGGCTCGCGGATCGGCCGGCCGCCGAGCAGCAGGGCCTCCATCACCTCGGTCCGCCCGTCCTCGGCCGCGTCGGCGGAGAAGGCAGGGCGTCTCCGGCGCCAGAACGGCGAGCTGCCCGGCAGGTTGACCTCACAGCTGCAGCCCGTGGAAGGAGCCGACGCTGCCGCGCCCGCCGAGCACGTAGACGAGGGCGTTGTCGTCGGCGTCCCACGGCAGGCTGACCTGCGCAACCCGGCCCGTGGTCGACCTCCCCCATCAGGTCCGGGTGGATGAACGGGTCGAGGTCAGCCAGGTCGACGCCGGCGAAGGCCCGCCGGACCGGGAAGCCCTCACCTTCAAAGCCGCGCGGAGCCTCGTCACCGATCGCACGGCAGGCTGCGTGCCAGAGCCGCAGTCGGGGACGGGTACGCGCGGCAGGACAGTGAAGTCGGCACGATCACCCCTGGCACGCCGTCTATCGTGTCCTACGTACTGTGGTGACCGGTGCTACACGCTCAGCGCCGGACTGCGCCCGCTCCTGCGGCGTCGGGGGGTGGCAGGGTCAGCCCGCGCCGCCGCCGTACCCGTGGACCACGGAGAGCGTCAGCAGCAGTCGCCGCTCGTCAACCATGGCCCGGTAGAACTCGTCCCAGTCGGGGTGCTCGCTGCCGCCGATGTCGACGTACAGCTTGCCCAGCGCCCGCCCGGTCTCGTCGCCGGGCGAGGTGGTGACGGGGGACAGCTGCGCTGTCGCTTCCAGCGCTGCCCACGAGGACGCGTCGGCGGTGCTCACATGCAGCGTGGCCCTCGGGTCCCGGCGCAGGTTGCGCGTCTTCGCGCGGCCCTCGGTCAACGAGATCCGGATCTGCCGCTCCCGCACGGCGTAGAGGACGTTGCTCGTCTGCGGCTGCCCGCTCGCGCGCAGGGTGACCAGCACGCCGAGCCGGTGGGCAGCGACCAGGGCCAGCGCTTCCTCGACCGTCACGGACGACTCCTTCTCCGCGTTGCGCAGACTGCCCCTACCCGCCGCCGTCGGACCGACCGGGCGCGGGCCACGAGTGTCGTGGAGCGCTGCCTCGCCAGTCGGGTGCCTGCGCCGGGTCGGTGCCACCTACCCCACGACAGGCGACGACCTTGCTCTGCGGCGCACCACGTCTGCTGGCACGTGATGGGGTCGCTCGGCGCGTGCCGACGTGACGGGCGAGACCGGTGAGCGGTGTTCTCCTGGTGCTGCTCGGCGGCGCCCTCGGCGCACCCGCGCGCTACCTGCTGGACGCGATTGTCCAGCGCCGGGCACTGCAGCGCCCCGCGCTGGGGCACCTCCTCGGTCAACGTGCTGGGCGCGCTGGTGCTTGCGTCACCGTCGCCTCGTCGCTGCTGGCGCGCCGCACGCGGTGGTGCCTCTGGTGCGGGCCGGCCGGCTTCTGCGGCGCCCTGACGACCTTCTCCACCTCTGCCTTCGAGACGGTGCGGCTCACCAAGGACGGGCGTTGCCTTGCGCCGGTGCTGCAGGCCGCCGGCAGCGCGCTCGTCGGTCGGCTCGCGATTGCCCTCCCTGCCGCGAACGGCACGTTGTTCACCGACCGCCTCGTGACGACGCCCGCTGAGAGCACCTCAACCCGCGGCCGGCGGACGGGCGCGGTGCCGGCGGACCACGAGGACGACGACGACGGCGATGACCGCCAGCGCCGCGAGCACGCCCCCCGCGAGCCCGACACGGCGCTCGAGCAGCCGGTAGCTGCGGCCGGCGAGGAAGCCGAGCACGCTGAAGGCGGGTCCCCACAGGACGCCGCCCGCGACGTTCCACGCGGCGAAGGTGCGGTAGGGCATGCGGCTCGTCCCAGCGATGCCGGGCACCAATGTGCGCAGCGCTGCCGTGAAGCGACCGACGAGCACGGCGGGACCGCCGCGGCGGACGATGACCAGCCGGGCCCGCTCGACCGCCTCGGGCCGGACCAGCCGGCGGGGGGCGCGGGCCAGCAGCCGGTCGCCGTACCTCCTGCCGACCTCGTAGCCGACCGTGTCCCCGAGCACCCCACCGACGACGGCTGCCGCCCATGACGGCCCAGCGGCAGGACACCCTCGTGGGCGAGCACGCCACCGATGAGCACCGCGGCCTCGCCCGGGACCACGACGCCAAGGAAGGCGGAGGCCTCCAGGGCGGGCAGCGCGAAGACCGCTGCAAGCACGGCGGGGGGCGGCAGCTCGGTGAGCCGGTCGAGCACGCTCATCCGCCGTTCCTCCTGATTCGGGCCGCCGCAGGCACTCGCAGCGGGCGCGCCCCGGCGGCGGCAGCGGAGCAGCCGACCTGCGACGGGCGCGCGTGCAGCGCGCTGTGCGGCACCTCGCGCTCGAGCAGGGATGTGACGTCAGACCTCCCGGCGCTTCGCCGTCATCGGGCCGGGGGCGTCGCCGGTGTTCACCGTGCTGCTCGGCTCGACGAGCAGGATCTGCGCGCCATCGGCGGACACCGGCTGGTGCCGCACACCGCGCGGCACGACGTACAGCTGGCCCGGCCCGAGCTCGACGTCGCCGGCGTCCATGCGCAGGGTCAACGAGCCGGACAGGACCAGGAACAGCTCGTCGGTGTGGGGGTGGGCGTGCGCCGGGAACTCGCCGCGCGTCTTGGCGACGCGGACGTCGTAGTCGTTCACGACGGCGACCGTGCGCGGCGACCACGGCTCGTCGAAGGTGGCGAGCAGGGACGTGAGGTCGACGGGCGTCATGAGGTCATCCTCTCTGCCGGTCGGTGTTGCGGAGGACGACGCCGTCCAGCACCTCGCCCTGCTGGTCCACCGCCTGCGCCACGAGGCGGTCGCCGTACGCCCGCAGGTTGCCGTGCTGCTCGACGTTCCGCTGGAAGCGCAGCGCGGTCGCCTTGCGGTCGCCGCCGAAGGTCTCGGACTGCCAGGCGCCGTCCTCGCGCCACTTCACGCGGTAGCTGGCGGTGGTGGAGGTGGAGGTGGTGCGGGTCTCGAGCGTGGCCACGGGGGTCCTTCCGATGGGGGACGACCCGTTCCCATCGACCTGCGGGAACACAGATCGGAGGTTCAGCTGGGCCGCCCGCGTGGGGCGGACTCGCGCCTGCTCCCACTTGGTTCCCGGAGGCGGAGACGCGAACGGGCCCGGACCGCATCGCCGCAGGCCAAGGGTCGTGTCGAAGGAGTGTGCGAGGGGGGACTTGAACTCCAAGGGCAACCGTCCCGGGTCGTCCGGTGCCGTGCTCCCCAAGCGTCGTTGAGGCAGGTGTCGGTGCTCGTCCGGGCGGCACCCGTACAGCCTGTTCCCGGGGCGTCCGGCTGCGTTTGTGACCACAGTCGTGACCACACGCGCTAGTGCAGGTCGACCATACGAAGGGGCCTGGTCCCGACGAGCCGTTCAACTCTGTCGGCGACGGGTGAACTGGCCCTCGACGCGGTGATCGTCCCGGCCGTCGCCGAACTCGCCGGGCTGACCAGCCTGGCCACGGCCTGTGCGCTGCTGGGTCTGCCACGGGCCAGTCACTACCGCGCCCAGCGGCCGACGCTTCTCCCGATATGGCGCCGCATGGGCGTGCAGGCTCACCGACCAGCCTCGCTCGGTCCGACGACACCTCCCGGTCGAACCGGCGCATCCGGCGCTGCTGGTGCGACCGGATCGGCACGGCCGTGGTAGGGCCACCCTCGGCAGCCAATGCTTGGCGAACGCGGAACTCGAAGCTGCGCGGGTCATTGTCGGCGCCACGGGTATCCGCGCCTGCTGCCCGAACCGAGTCCAGGCGGTTGGCGGGCGAAAGATCTGCAGTTGGGCCCTCCTCGAGGAACCACACCTGCGGCGCCGTTCCGCAGCTGACGCGACCCTGCCCCCGAGCGCGCCAGTTTGCGGGTCCTGCTTGTGGCGATCGAGCGCCTCCGCCTCTCGCGCGTGCACGCACGAGGGTGACATCCACAAATCTCATCACATTGCTAGGGCTGCATCAGTACCGAGGAGTTGAGTTCTATGTTTGACTACACCGAGGACATCGTCACGGGCGTGCTGCACCGTACCGACCTGTACGACGCGGCACCCGAGGACCTGATCGGGGAATGGGTCGTTGCGGTCGGGAATAAGTCGCACGACGTCTTCATCCTGCCCTGCGCGCAAGCTCGCATTCTCGCAGATTCAATCTACAGCGCGCTCCGGCAGGCCGAGGCCGGCAACGGGCCAGGTCCCGATTAGGGGCTCTTCGGGGTCCGGCATGGTCATGGCCTCGCCTCGTGCGGGTGCCGCTGGTGGCGGTGACGTCGCGCCGCCTGCAGTTCAGCGGAAGCGACCGCTCATGGCTCCCCCTGTGTCATCCCTGAAGGAGCGGGGCCGGTCAAGCCCGGTTCTCACCGTGACTGATCTTTCTTGTGGTGTCTCCGCCTGTTTTCGGGCGCGCCGAGGTGAGGCGTCGGGGTCAAGGCTCGGCCCGCA
>JALYMN010000038.1 GCA_030773675.1 Actinomycetota bacterium | reverse complement strand
GTCGCGGCGTGGATACGCAGGGCGGGGTCGCGCCTCGGGACCTGCACCGTCGGGGTCTGCGGGACGACGCGCGGGTCGGGGGTCGTGGGGGGCGGCAGCGGCGGCGCGTAGGCGAGGCGCATGCTTCGGGCGGCGGCGGGATCTGCCTTGCCCGCGTCGTCGAGGAGCCAGACCGAGAAGTCCCACGCGCCGGGGCTGGGCACCGCGAGCGCGAGCTGCTCGAGCGCCCCCGGCCGCTCGCCGTGCTCACAGGCGCCGCCCGTGGCCGGGCACAGCCGCCAGCGGGTCGCGGCGAGCGGACGCCCCGTGCTCGTCGGGTTGTGCCAGGCAAGGGCGAAGGCGTTCGTGGTCCGCTGGGCGGCGCCGTCGGTGAGGCGCAGGTCTGCGACGGCTGGCGGCGCCACGTTGTCGACGACGATCGTGCGGGGCGCGGTCGTGGTCACGTTGCCCGCGGCGTCCTCGGCGGCCAGGGCGATGGTGTGCGGCCCGTCGCTGAGCTGGGTCGTGTCGAGGGTGAGCGTCGCCTCGCGCCGCGACGGATCGGCCGAGCCCCTCGCCGCGCACGGCTGCGTGTACGTGTAGTCGCAGGGGAAGCTCGCGGTCGCGGCGGGCGCGCCGTCGACGAGGACCCGCAGCACGGCGACCCCCGTGTTGTCCTGCGCGCCGAAGCTCACCTGCTCGACGCCCTCGTGGTACGGCTGGCCGCCGAGAAGCGACCCACTGGCCGGGCCGAGGACCGGCAGGGTCGGGTCCTCGATCGTCACGCGGCTGGAGTAGAGGGTGGCGTTGGCTTGGGCGATGGACCAGCCGTTCAGGCAAACGCCGTCGGGCGGCGCGTCGCAGCGGATCTCCACGCGGAGGCCTCTGGCCGACAAACCGGTGCGAACCCGGCGGTAGCTCAGCTCCCCGCTGTAGTAGCTCGACCCACTTGTGCAGCCGCCGCTGCCGGGCGGGATGGTGCAGGTCTCGACTGCTTGGCCCTCGGCGGTCGCCAGGCTCACCGTCCAGTCGTCGTCTCCGTTCTTGTCGACGCCACCGACATAGTCCCATCCTGTGACGAGAGTGCCGGCGGGCGCGGCGAGCACGAACCCAGCGCTGGCTCCGGGGGACGTCTCGGTCGGCGCCTTGAGGGTGTCATGTGCGCTGAGCCCCGTGAGCTCGCCGGCGAGGTTGGCCATCGGGGGACACGAAGACCCGGCTGTCAAGGTGGATCTCGCAGTGTTGAAGGTGCTCCAAGCGTGGCTTGCCCCGCTGGGCGCGGCCCCGCACGACAGGACCTCGTACGCCTTCGAGCGAGCATCGGTGACATGGAGGATCGAGGCGGCGAGGCCTAGAGCCACCGCAAGCAGGACACGCGCGAGGCCCATCGACGCGTCATCGGCGCATGAGAGGCCGTACTCGAGCCGCTGCTAGCCCTCTCGACGGCTGTTCGGCAGGCGGACGGTCCGCACAGGCGAGACGCGGCCGTCGGACCGCTCAAACCGCACGACGAACCGGCGCCAACGGTGTGCCGGCAGCACCAGGCGGTCGCTGCGACGGCGAAGCGTGACCCAGCGCCCGAACTCGCCGGATGCCACGCGGCGCTCGGCGCGCAGCAGCACGAAGCAGCCAGCCAACCTGTTCTGCACGCGAATGGTGACCCAACGTCTCCCGTACCGAATCTGGACGCGGGGAGCGGCAAATTCAGCGGGACCACCAGTGACCCCGGGAGGGCCAGGAGAAGGCAGGACCGTGGCCGGCCCAGGACGGGGAGGATCGCTAGGAGCGTGCGGGGCGACAGCAGCGTCGGTGCGCGGGACCCCGGCAAAGCCCTGTTCGACCACACCGACGAGACCCGCAACACGGAACGCGCTCTCGAGCTGCACGAGCGGGGCTTCGTGAGCGGCTGCTGCTGAGGACCGCAGGAGGCGTTCTGCCTCATCAGCCTTCAGGTCGGGGCGGTGCGCACGCATGGCGGCCAACGACGCGGCGACGAACGCGGCGGCCTGGCTCGTCCCCGGCGCTGTGCCGGGCGAACCACTCACGGGGTGCGCGAGCTCGAGCTCACACCCGGGTGCCAGCAGGTCGAGGCCCACGCCGCTCGCGGAGAACGCGCAGAGGCGGCCCCCAGAATCAGCCGCTCCGACCGACAAGACGGACGGGTAGTTCGCTGGATGGTCGAGAGGGCCAGGCTGGTTGCCAGCCGCAGAGACGACGGATATGCCACGTGCCCGTGTTGCCTCGACGGCGTCCGCCAAGGCCGGGTCGCTGTCGGGAGCTCCGCCGGGAGTGCCCGCTGCCAGCAAGACCACCTTGATGTTGTGCCGGACGGCGAGGTCGCGACAGGTGTTGATCCCCTGGACGTAGTAGCCCCCATCCAATGCCCGCACCGACACCACACGCAGCCCCGGCCAAGCTCCGACCATCCCCCAGCCGTTGCGCGGCGCGGCCATGACCATCGTCATCAGCGTCCCGTGCTTGCCGGCCGACGTGTCCTGGCCGGAGCCGCCGTCGATCGCCGTCCGGGCGATGACGGCGCCCTGCGTGTCCGGGTTCAGGTCGACCCCGGTGTCAACCAGGCAGACGGCAGCTGGTGACGCCGGCGCCGGTGCGTAGGGGAGGAACTCCGCGTGCGCGGTGCGCGCCTGGGAGGTGACCGCTACCTCGGCATGGGCCTCAGCGGTGAGCAGCAGGCAGAGGAGCGCCAGCAGCACGGCGCGCGCTCCGCCGGCCATGAGGGCCGACGGAGCGTTGCGCTTGCTGCGGGCGCCGGTGGCGCCTATGGCCGCACCTGCGCCTTCGCGGTGCGCCCGATCACACCGCCGAGGAACGGCCAGCCGCTGTCCTGCCGCACCTGCGCGCGGAAGACGTAGGTCGTCTTCGCGAAGGTGCGCGTGAAGCGGTAGCTCGTCTTGAAGCGACCCGAGCGGTCGGTGCGCGGGCTCGACACCACCCGCCACTCGCAGCGCTGCTTGCCGCCCACCCGGCGGCACACCTGCGCCTGCACGTCGACCACGACGCCGCCCTTGGGCAGCAGCCCTCCGTTCACGCGGCCCCCGAAGCCGAGGCGCTGCCCGTTGCGCAGCTTGCCCTTGCTCAGCTTGAACGAGCCCGTCGCCTTGACGAGCACGAGGATCTTCGACTCCGACGTCAGCTCCCGATCCTCGGAGAACGCCCGGTAGCCGAACGCCAGCTCGCGGCTGCTCCCCGTGGCCGCGAGGTAGGCGAAGCGCCCCTCGGCGTCGGTGACCGCCACGCCCTCGTTCGCCGGCACGGCGCGGGCGACGCTGGGCGTGGCGGTGACGGTCAGCTGCGCGGCGCGGATCGGAGCCCCGCGCTCGTCGACGAGCCGGCCGGTGACCCGCACCCGCCGCCCGTACACCGTGCGCACCGTCGCGCCGCGGTCGGAGACCACGCCGACGAGCTTGGCCGCGCGGGACGCGCCGGCGCCGTTGGCACCGCCCGGTCCGACGACGACGCCGGGCTGCGCGCCGCCCCCGGTCGGCGTGGGCGTGAACGTGTCCACGCTGCTCGCCTTCGGACGGACCTG
>JALYMN010000037.1 GCA_030773675.1 Actinomycetota bacterium | reverse complement strand
ACCCTGCTCCGCCCGCCGCGGCCCACCGCGGCCCGCCCCGGCAGGCGCCCACCCAGGAGACCGCGATGCCCCTCCAGCGACCCGACGACGACCACCAGCACGACGAGCCCACCGGCCTGTGGGCTCCGGAGCCCGGACCGCTCGCCCGCGGCCTCCAGCCCGAGCCGACGGATCCACAAGTCGCCCAGCCGAGGCCCAGGTGGAGGACTTGGCCGCGCTGGGTACGCCGGGTGTTGCGGCGTCTCGCCGTTCGGTGAGAGGGCCACTAGTAGTGGGTTGCGTTCTCCAGCCGCCTTGTCGACGATGCGCCCTCGCTGGGACGGCAGAGGAGAGCGCACGCCATGTGGAAGACCGGTGCTCGGGGCGGCCTGTGGGATCCAGAGGAGTCGCCTGCCCGCGACAGGAGGGCAGACCAGGCGAGCAACTGCGACGACGTCGTGGTCGAGCGGGACGATCGCGCTGCGGGTGAGGCGCGGCTTGGGCGGGACGTGAGCGTGGAGCAGGCGGCGCTGAGGCCGCTCGTCGCGACAGGGGAGCGGCCGTCTCAGGCGGCCTGACGCGCAGTCGATCCGCGCCACGTGGCGCGGGGGTACGAGTCGCCGCGGCCCGGCACGGCCTGGGACGACCTACTTGCGCTGGTCGGAGATGTCCGCACCGAAAGCGATCATGTGTTCGCCGCTGTCCGCGATGTAGGGAAGGTTCGTCTGATGGGCGTCGATGTGGAGTACAAGCTGAATGGCCGCCGGGTGACACGCGACCAGTTTTTTCGCGGCCTCGAGGGCCAGATGCGGCGAGCCGCCATCGACCAGGTGCGCGCACGCGTGGAGCGTGTGCGGTGTCCGCAGCATGGTCAGGCAGCCCGCCTGAGCTCCACTCGCGAGACGCGTGGATCGCTCGAGTTCACCCTCTCGGGCTGCTGCGATGCTCTGATCGCCCGAGCGCGTGACGCCGTGCGCTAGGGCATTTCCGCTGCAGCATTTGGAGGGGCCGCCGGGCTTGTTCGCCCTGCGCGATAACAGATCTTATGGATCTCAAGAAGAATCGTGCTTGAGGGGGCCGGTCGCTCCCGGCCCCCTCGCTCACGGTCCTACACGCCGATCCACTGCCCGTGATAGCTCGGCCAGAAGGGGAGCTTGGCGAGGTTGATCCGGTAGTTGCCCCCTCGCCACCACGGGCGGCTGCAGTGTGCCCAGCCGGTGGCAGCGTGCGGAGCATTGAGCTGCACCCTCGGGTAGATGACGTTGTCGCCCCAGTCGCCGCCAGACCAGGTCTGCCCACCGGGGTCGAGGTAGACCGCCATTCCGTAGAAGCCAGTGATCGTTCCGCCAGAGTGGCAATGGTGATTGCCGACGCGCAGGTAGACGTTGGCGTTGGGAGCCGCTGAGGCCGAGGTTGCCGCAAATGCGGTCATCGTCAGCGCGGCGAGCATGGTGAGGACGAGCACCTTCAAGCGGCGCATGGGCCACCTCCTTCCCCGGGTGGCCCCGGAGCTCGAGACGTCGAGCCTTCCGACAGCTCCGGAAGAAGCCCTCCGGTACCGCCGTCACCGGCCGGGCCCTTCCGGGCACGGCGCTGCTCGTTTCGAGGACGACCGTACGATCGTTCCGGCCGCCGGGGGAAGGGGCAGATAGTGGCGAGGCGCTGCGAGATGTCGCTCGCCGCCACGGGCGCATGATGACGAGTCGCCTGAAGCGCGGCCGTCGCCGTCAGGTTATGGAGGGGCATCAGAGTCGCTGGCGGGTGAGGAGCAGCGCGGCGTTCGTCGTCTCGCCGGAAGCGCTCGCGCTGCACGTGCTCACCGTGACCCTCGGTTTGTCGGTGTGGGTCGCCCTCGGCAGCCTCGTTCTCGCAACGCAGGAGCTCGGCGAGCATCCTGTCCGGCGCATCGCCGTCGGAGTCGGCCTTCTCGCGACGTGTCTGCTGGCGCTGCTCGCCCGCGTGCCGCTGGCGCGCCTACTACGCGCCCGGCCGGCAGTCACCGTGGCGGTCGCGATGGCGCAGTTGACGGCGGCCGCCGTCGACGGCCTGCTCCACAGCCCTTACGTGGCCGTGACCATCACCTCGATTGGTCTGGCCGTGGTCGTCGCGCGGGCGCGCACGGTGTGGCTGTGCGCCGCGCTGCTCGCGGGGGGCTACACCCTGGCGATACTCGTCGAACACGCCCCTGCGCGGCTTGCGGCGAACGGCGACCTCGGCGGGGTAATCGGCGGCGTGCTCGGCTACGGCTTCGCAGCGCTCATGCTCCTCGGCCTCCGGCGCCTTGTCGTCCGCCATGTGCGTGACGCCCCGGCGGCCCTGCAGGCGCTTCGCCTGGAAGCGCCGGCCTTGACGCCCGCCCTCTCGGCCGCGATCCGCAGCGGACCCCGGCCGCTGCTGGAGGCCGCGAAAGAGGTGCCACTGCGCGGCACGCCGCTCACACCGAGCGAGATACGCGTGGTCGAGGCGCTTGCGGCGGGCTGGGCACCGAAGGAGCTGGCACGCGAATGGGGCGTGGCGCTGTCCACCGTGCGGACCCACATTCGCAACGCGAAGCGCAAGACGCGGGCGCGCACGCTCCGCGAGCTCGCCGCTATGGCGTCACGGCCGGAGTGGCCGCACCCGAACGGCGAGCGCCCCTAATGGCCAGCGGCGCCAGAGGCCATTCGTCCGCCTCACGTTCGAAATCGGGCACAAGCAGCTTGAAGGCGCGCAGTGGCGCCGAGCTTGTCGGACTCGCGGAGCTCTTCTACCGGTGGGCGTTCACCGGTGCGCTCATCGCCGTCGCTTTGGCCGCGTTTGCGGCCCTGGCTCTCCTGCCGTTCCGGCGCTCCGTCTCGGCGGTCGATGCTTATACTCCGACCGTCCTTCTCACCGGGCTGCTCGTCGTGGCCGCCCCGATAGCCGCCCGGTGGCCTGAGCGGCTGTTCCGACTGCTGCGCCGTCACGCTGCCGCCGAAGCCGCACCGGTCGCGCTGGCGGCCGCGCTCCTCGCCTACCCCTTGCGTAGCGAGCTGTGGTGGCCGGCGGCGGCCCTGCTGATTCTCGTCGGGGTGCTCGTCCCCGTGGGCCGCGCGCTCATGTATTGCCTTGTCGTGCTCTGCGTCAACCTCGCCGCGCACGCCCTCGCTGGGGACCTCGACGACGTCGAGCCAGTGGCCATCCTCGGGCTGTGGATCGGTCTGCCCTTCTGGGCGGCAGCCTCCGCCCTGGTCACCGATAGCGTCGCCGCTTACCTGCTGAATGCTGCACGGCGCGCACCGCCTTCCCCTCCGTCCGCAGCCGCCTTCGCGGCGTCGGCTCCTCGTCCGGACCCCGGACCGGGCGCCCCGACGACCTTTGAGTCCAGGCTCGCTCTCCGTCCTACAGCGGACCGGCACCAGAACGTCGAGCCGCCCCCGAAGGACGCGGTGGAGGTGCCCGACCGCGCGGACCCAGCTCGCCTAACGCCGAGGCAGCTCGAGGTGGTCGCCCTTCTCGCCGATGGCCTCCGCTACGTCGAGATCGGCTCGTGCCTCTGCATATCGACGCGGCAGGTTCAGAAACACGTCGCGGCAGCCGTCTCGCGGCTAGGAGCACGCAACGCCAACGAGCTCGTCGCGCTCGTCGTCGCGCAGGGCCTCGTGCCATCGCGCGCGACCGGCCAGTCGCCTAGAGCGGGCGGGGAAACGAGCGAGGAATAACCGCTCTGCCCGAGCATCGCTCGCGTCTGCGCGAGAAGGCTGACTATGGGAAGCGCGAAGTCAGGGGGTCGCCGGCTGCGCCGCGCTCCTACTAATCCTCAATCCGCCGATCGGGTGGGCGGCTTCCGTCCGGCTCGCAGCGAAGAATGACCTCCTGAGCAGGGAGATAGCGACCGATTAGGGCGGTCGCGTCCTGCAGCAGGAGGTCACCTTCATGGTGCAGGATGACAAGCCGGTCGGACCGGACGGCGTCGAAGTTGAGTTCGACGACGAGCGGGTGGTTTCGCACGCAGGCGTGATGCTCGTCGCGACGCTGGCCGGGCGGCTGGGGCTGGAGGCGCTGGCCGCAGATCTGGTTGGCCTGCGTCGACGGGTGCCGGGCGCCGCGAACGCGGGCCGCAAGCTGATGGCGATCTTGTACGCGATGGTGCTCGGCGCCGACAGCATCGACGACACCGACGTGCTGCGGGCCGGGCGGACCGGCCGGCTGCTTGGAGGCTGGATTCCCGCCCCCTCGACGCTGGGGACGTTCCTGCGGGCGTTCACGTTCGGGCACGTGCGTCAGCTCGATGCGCTGCTCGGCCAGGCGCTGGAGCGGGCGTGGAGGGCGGGCGCCGGACCCGGCGACGGCCGTCTGGTCATCGACGTCGACAGCTTCGTCGGCGAGGTGTGCGGCTACGCCAAGCAGGGCGCCGCCTTCGGCTATACCAAGCGGTTGGGCTACCACCCGATTCTCGCCACGCGTGCGGACACTCGGGAGGCGCTGCACATCCGCCTGCGCAAGGGGTCGGCCAACACGCAGAAGGGCATTGGCCGGTTCTGCGACGAGCTGATCGCCCGCGTCCGCCGAGCGGGCGCGACCGGCCCGGTGCTGCTGAGGGCCGACTCGGGCTTTTGGAACACCAAGGTCTTCGAGCGCCTGGAGAAGGCTGGCTGGCAGTACTCGATCGGGGTGCGCAACATCAAGGCCGTCAGCGCCGCAGTCGCCGCGATCGCCGAGGAGGCGTGGCAAAGCATCGACTACCCCGACGCGGGCGAGGCGCAGATCGCCGAGACCGTCTACGGCGGCCGGCGGCTGGTCGTCCGGCGCACCCGTCTGCTCGGAGCGCAGGCCGAGCTGTGGCCCGACTGGCGGCACTTCTGCTTTCTGACCAACCGCACCGAGGATCTTGCCTTCGTCGAGGCTGAGCATCGCGACCACGCCGTCGTCGAGCAGGTCATCGCCGATCTCAAGGACCAAGCCCTGGCCCACTTCCCGTCCGGCCACTTCTCCGCCAACGGCGCGTGGACCGTCCTGGCCGCGCTGGCGCACAACCTGCTGCGCTGGACCCACCTGATCGGGCTGCCCGACACGACCGTCCGCGCTGCCCGCACCCTGCGCCGCCGGCTCCTTGAGATCCCCGGCCGCCTCACGTCCCACGCGCGCGGCTGGACGCTGCACCTTCCCGCCCGCTGGCCGTGGCACGGCGACTACATCAGCGCCCTGAACGCCATCCGCGCGCTCGCGGCGCAGCCCTGACTCGGTCGGGCGGCACGCACCGACGATCAGCAGCTCACTTCCGGCGGCCGCGCCGCGATCAACGCTGCCCGCACGACCTCCCAACAGCGGTCCGTGCGACCGCCTCCAGCGCTCGACGCGTCGCCGCCGGCCCATCACCCCCTACGCCGATCGGCCACACCCCCTTCACACGACCGCCGCGTCGCTGTTCGCGTCGCCCCGCGGCCCGGATCGGTGGATCCGGGCTTAGAAGCTGTCTCGAAACCGCCGACGGCGGGGGCGGACCCTCGCCATAGGTCTCCGTATGGGCCGCGATGTGGAGCCGGGGCGTCCTGCCGTAGTCCAGCACTCGTCAGCGTCTTCGTCGGGCTCGTCCTCGCCCCGACGGCCCTCAGCCAGAGTGATCGCCACGTCTGAGAGGTTCGCCTCGTGGAACGTGACTGCCACGGTGACGGTCCCGGTGGCGTCGTCATAGCTCCCCTCCACTCGCTCCAGGTCTGGATCATGGGGTGGCGGGCTCAAGCTCGGCGGGTCGGGCTCGCGCCGATCAAGAGCCGAGCCCGAGCGTGGTCATCGCGGTCGCGCTGTGCGGTCTCGTCCTGCCCGCTGTCGCGTCCGCCGCCGTGCGCTTGCGTCGGTAAGAGCGAGGACCCATGGCTAGAATTTCGCCTGCCAGCGAATCACTCGGCGCCATCGCGGCATGAGTGCGAGCGCCGCCGCCGGCCAGGCGAAGCCCCCACGGCCGTCCCTCTCGTCCACGACGACTTGGCAGGTGATCGAACGTGACGCCATTTCCCCGTCTTGTGCGCGCCGCCTCCGCGAGTACCGCTTCCCGCTCCCACCGGCGAGAATTGGTTGGCAGATTGCCTCCGTGTAGTCCACAGGTGCCCCAGCCCGCGTGGCCGGTTCCATGTCCTGCGGGCCGGCGGCAGCGCTGATCAGAGCGCCGCCGCTTCGCTCCGCACAGGCGGCGCCCCTCTATGTCGCTCTGAACCTCCATGTCGCTCCCGCATTCTGACGGGTACCTGGCTCCTCGAGGACAACAGCGCCGTATGCCCACCCGATCGCTCGGAGACGAGCCGCGCGGACTAGTGAATACGGGCCTGCACGCACGAGAAAAGGCCACGCGACGGTTCGTCAACCGCCAGCGCTTCGGGAAACGCCCGTAGAACGGCGCCTCAAGGCACTTCTGACCCCTCCGGCTGCCCGCCACGAGCCACCACGGGGAGCCACCGTGCAGCGGGCCGGGACAAGGGCACGCGTGGCGGCCGTTGGCCACACGCGGGGGGGGGTTGGACCACGACAGATGCCCGCGGGCCGAGCACCGCTGCGCGTCGCCACCCAACACCCCGGGGCTCTTTTTCAGCCCCCCACCCCCTCGCCGAGCGGGACTCCGCGGGAGGATTGGGACTCCGACCCCCCTTTATCTATGCCCGCGGCGCGACGGTCTCGTCGTTGAGGCAGACCTGAAGGCAGGTCCGCGTTCAGCGAGTCCCTGAATGGCCCGCAAATGTGGGCCCAGTTCGCGTTACTAACCTTCGGTGTCAAATAGTTGACATGGCGGCGTAGGTGACGTGGCGCTCTTGGAAGTAGCGCGCGACCTTGGCCGGCCGGCGTTGGCAGGAGCGTAGGAAGCGTCGGACGTCGGCCTTGAG
>JALYMN010000036.1 GCA_030773675.1 Actinomycetota bacterium | reverse complement strand
AAGGTCTATGGCGACGGCACGCACGCGCTGCGCGGGTTCTCGCTGCACATCCCCGCCGGCTGTTTCTTCGGGCTGCTCGGGCCCAACGGCTCGGGCAAGAGCACGCTCATCGGGATGATTTCCGGGCTGGTCCGGGCACCGGCCGGCTGCATCTACGTGTTCGGCTGCGATGTCGTCGCCCAGGCGCCGCACGCGCGGCTGCAGGTTGGCGTCGCGCCGCAGGATGTGCACCTGGACCGCTTCCTCACCACCCGGGAGGTGCTCGAATACCACGGCCGGTACTTCGGCATGGCGCGGCTGGAGGCGGGCCGGCGCGCTGATGAGCTGCTGGAGGCCTTCGACCTAAGCGCCAAGGCCAACACGAAGCCGAACCGGCTCTCAGGCGGGATGCGCCGGCGGCTGCTCATCGCGCGGGCGCTCGTGCATCGGCCCCGGCTGCTCATCCTCGATGAGCCGACCGCGGGGGTGGACCTCAAGCTGCGCCGTGAGCTGTGGTCCTACGTGCGCTCGCTGCACCAAGAGCACGACACGACCGTCCTGCTGACGACGCACTACCTGGAGGAGGCCCAAGAGCTCTGCGAGCGCGTCGGCTTCATCCGCGACGGCCAGCTCATCGACCAGGGCGCCATCGCCGAGCTCGTCGCGCGCTACGGCGGCGGCGACCTCGAAGACGCGTACACGGAGGCGATGCGCTGATGGCGGTGGCCGCGCCGGCAGCGCGCGAACTGGGCACCGTGCAACGCCGGGCGATGTGGGCGCTGGCCAGCCGCGAGATGCGCCGCGTGCTCAGCCTGTGGACGCAGACGCTGCTGCCCCCCGTGCTGACCGGCGTCATCTTCCTGGCCGTCTTCGGCGGCGCGCTCGGCGACCGCCTGCAGGTCGCCGACATCGACTACCTGCGCTTCATCCTGCCGGGGCTGCTGGTCATGACCGTGGTCGCCCAGGCGTTCGCCAACAACTCCACGAGCCTCTTCCAGGCCAAGAACGAGGGCTACATCGAAGACGTCCTCTCAAGCCCGATGCGGCCCTGGCAGCTCCTTATCGGTTATATGGCCGGCGGGCTGTTGCGCGCGTGGCTGGCCGCGCTCGTGCTCTGGCTGCTGGCCTGGCCGTTCGCCGGCGGCATCGAGCACCCGGCGGTCACGGTCGCCGCGCTTGGGCTCTGCGGGCTCATCTTCGCGGTGCTCGGTGTCATCACCGGCATGTGGGCCGACACGTTCGACCAGCACTCATTCATCGCCAACGTCCTCATCACGCCGCTGGCGATGGTCGCCGGCGTCTTCTACTCCGTCGACCGCCTCCCGCAGCCCTGGGAGACGCTCACCTACTTCGACCCCATCTTCTACCTCGTCGACGCGACCCGCTATGGCTACACGGGGCTGCAGGACACCTCGACCTGGGCGGCGCTGACCGTCGCTGCGCTTGTCGCCGCCGGGGTGTTCGCGCTCGCGGTCACGCTCCTGCGCCGGGGCTGGCGGCTGAAGGCCTAGAAGGCTCCTGAAGAAAGGGTCGGCCGCCGGCGCGTGCTGCGGGGCGGTGTGCGGCGGTCGGGGGTTGTGATCGGCCGGTTCTGATGTTGGCGGAGCGCGTTCGGGGCGCCGGTCAGGCGGTCTGGGCGGCGAGGTGGCGACCGATCGGGTTGAGGTTGACCAGCGCGGCGCCCAGGCGGCCTGCAACCTGCCTTTTCTGATGGCGAAGTAGCGGCTCTTGCGGGCGCCGTAACGGATGGCGAGCAGGCCAAGCAGGCGCTCGATCCGCGGCCGGGTGCGTCGCAAGTGTTCGGCCGTGGCCGGGTCGTTGAGGGCCTGGCGGGTCGTTGAGGGCCTGGCGGGCGGCGACCAGCAGCTCTTCGTCCGGGGCGATGAGAGTCGACCGGCTGCCGCGAGCGGTGACGCAGCGGTCGCGCAGCGGACATGCGCGGCAGGCGGCTTTCGCGAAGCTCGCGCGGCGCTGCCCGGACGGCTCGGTGCGGACCGGGGCGCTCTGGCCGGCCGGGCAGATCACGGTGCCCGCCTCGAGTCGATGGTGAAGTCGCGCTTGCCCAGTCGGCCGTCCGCGACCGGCGGCTCGGGGAGCAAGGCAAGGACGTCGACGCCGCGGTCGGCCAGCTCGGCGCGAACCGGGCCCATGCCGTAGGCGGTGTCGCCGAGCACCCGCCCGGGCCGACGGTGCTCGAACTGGGCGTCAATGAGGTGCTTGGCCTGCGGGCCGTCCTGCTCGGACGCCGGCGCGACCGCAACGGCCGTGATCAGCGGCTCGACCGTGTTCGTCGCCGCCGCCGAGAGCTTGAACCCGTCAAATCGGGTGCTCTGGCTCTTGCCGCCATGACGCATCTCCGGGTCGACCGTCGAGATGATCCGCCCGGCCGGCGTCCCTCGGTGCAGCCGCGGGACGCCGTCCTCGTCGACATCAAAGTCTTGGCCGACCAGCTCGCGCAGCAGCCGGTGCGCGTCGGCGACGCGCTCGTCGCCGAGCAGCCCGTCGGCGTGCTCGACCGCGCGTAGCGCCCGCTCGGCGTCCTCGGCCACGCGGGTGAGCATCCGCTCGCGCTCGCCCTTTTCGCGCCACCGGCACTCGAGCTTGACCTGCGGTTGGGCGTAGTCGAACGCCAGGCCCGCGTCGAGCCGACCGGCCGCGTCGCCATCCGCGGCGGCGACGGCGTCGATGAGCTTGCGGACGCCGTGGCGGACCAGCCGGACGGTGTCCTGGGTGGCCGCCGCCCCGAGCATCGGCGTCAAGTCGATGACCTGCTCGACCGACCCCTCCAGCAGCCCCAGCTCCTCGGCCAACCGCAGCGAGTTTTCCAGTGCCAGCGCCTCCTTGCCGTGCAACAACAGCCGCGCGCGGACCTTCGTCAACGACGTCGGATGCCACCCAGCGTGATCGACCGGCAGCCCCAGCGCGACCTTCCACCGCAGGTCCCAGGCGACGGCCTCCATCGCACCCTCATCCGACACGCCCGTGCGGTGCGGCATGAGCATCACCAACGCCAGCCGCGACGGCGGGATCGACGGGCGCCCCCGCGCCGGCGAGTAGCACTCGGCAACGTCCTCGTCGCGAACGATCCGGTGGCCGTGCCCGGCCAACAACCACAAAAACGACCCCTCCGGCAACGGCCGAACCAGCACCGCCGCGTCAAACATCCCCACCTGACCCGACGCCGCCGCGAGCATCCCCAGATACTCCCGACCGCCCCACACAGAGCAGCGGCTTTTTCAGGACGCTCCTAGCCGGCGCGCCGCCGCGGTGCTCGCCACGTCACATCTGTTCTGGTCGGCGGCGGCGCGACCGTCGGCTCCACGCTGGTGTCTGCTCAGGGCGGTCACGCCCGACCTTCCGGCCGTGGCGCGCGCGACCGGCCTGCGGCTGGCTGGGTGTCCGCCGCAGGACCTGCCACGCAATGGCGCCCCTCTTCGCAGCACGGGACGAGCTCTCGCTCTCCCTCGACAAGAGCGAGGAGGTGACCGAGCTCGTCGCGGCCTGAGCCGCCGCCCCGTTCACCGACGAGCTCGACACGCAGCTCCTACACCACGTCCTGGGACTTACCCGTTGCTCCGCACCGCGCAGCCAATGGGCCTCGTGCTGTCACCTGGAGGCCCTTCGACAGCTCATCGCCGGTCAGCGATGACACGCTTCACCCTGCCGGAGCAGGCCCTCGGGGCTCAGCGAGGAGGCCGCAAGCGGGCCACCCGGATCTGCAGCTGTCCGTAG
>JALYMN010000035.1 GCA_030773675.1 Actinomycetota bacterium | reverse complement strand
GGCGCCCGCCAGCATGCGAGCGCGGGCGACGGACACGCCGAGCGCCGTCGCGATGTCGGCCACGGGCAGCCCCTCGTGGGCGAGCTGCCGGGCCAGCCTGCGCCGGGTCAGCACGTCGCTGACGCCGACCCAGTCCGCGACCGACCGTGCTCGGCCCGCCGCCTCCAGCAGGGCGCGCACCCGCGGGGGGACGAGCGGCTCGACGACGACGCGGGCGGGCGTCGCCGGGTCCTCCTGGCCGGCCGCGCGCAGGAGGTCGCGGGCCACCCCCTCGACCTGCGACAGCAGGGCCGCGCGGCCGGTGAGCCCGAGCTCTCGGATGTGGACCACCCAGAGGGAGCCGTCACGCCAGCAGGCGGCCGTCCAGGTCGTGCTGTCGGGCATGCTGTCCCCCACCCGGGCTGTACGCGCGAGGTCCTCGAGCAGGATTTGATTGCGCGCAACCAACTTTAGGTGCGGCCGGGCGGTTCGTCCACCAGTTCGGGAGGAACAGGTCTGTGTCCGAGCAACTCGCGCCCGCGGACCTGCTGACCCTGGAAGACCAGGTCTGCTTCGCGCTCTCGGTCGCCGACCGGCGCGTGGTCGCCGTCTACCGGCCCCTGCTGGAGCCGCTCGGGCTCACCCACCCGCAGTACCTCGCGATGGTCGCCCTCTGGCAGCACGCCCCCGTGACCCTGAAGCGGCTGGGGGAGCTGCTCGCCCTCGACTCCGGCACGCTCTCCCCGCTGCTCAAGCGCCTGGAGGGCGCCGGCCTGATCCATCGGCGGCGGGACACTGCGGACGAGCGGTCCCTCGTCGTCGAACTGACCGAGCAGGGGCTGGCGCTGCGCGAGCGGGCCGCGAGCGTGCACCAGGGGGTCGTCGAGCGGCTCGGGCTCGACCGCGACGACTTCGAGACGATGCGACGCGTGCTGACCCGGATCATCGAGGCGGCGGCGCCGGGCCGACCCGGCGCCCAGTAGTCCTGCTCATCCGTAGCGGGCCCCGGTGGTCCGAGGCTGAGTCCATGACGGCGCACATGCGCAGCAGGCCCACCACCGCGTTCATGGCGCAGACCGTCGTCGTCGTCGCCGCCGTCGCGGTCGCGGTCGGTATCGCCCGAACGGTGTCAGGCCTCCGGGGCTGCTACCCTCTCAGCACCATCCCACGGGATGGCGGAAGCAGTCCGAGGGAGGTCAGATGGCCGAGGTGGACCGGAGCGAGAAGATCACGGTCAACGTCGGCCTGGTCGACCTCGGTCAGATCGACCTCCTCGTGGAGGAGGGCTTCTACGCCAACCGCACCGACTTCATCCGCACGGCGATCCGGCGCCAGCTGGAGAGCCGATCCCGCGCGGTGGACGAGACCGTCGCGCGCCGCACGCTGACGCTCGGCGCGCAGCACTTCAGCCGACGCGACCTCGAGGAGCTGCGGGCCGCCGGCCGCACGGTCGACGTACGGGTGCTCGGTCTCGCCACGATCGCCGACGACGTGACCCCCGACCTCGCGCTGGCGACGATCGCGTCGGTGGAGGTGCTCGGCGCGTTCCGCGCGCCGCGGGCGGTCAAGGCGGCGCTGGCCCCACGGACGGCCTGAGCGTCCGGCACGACAACGGCAGCGGCCATCCGGCCGCCGCCGAGCGCACGAGCAGGAAGCGGGCACATGACCGACCGCAACGCCACGATGGCCCAGGCCCTGCGCCTCACCCGCAGCGGACGGCTCGCTGAGGCCACCGCCCTGATCCAGCAGGGCCTCTCCGCGACCCCGGCGGCGGAGGCGGGCTCCCCGCGTACCGGGGTCGCCCTGCGGGCCCAGCCCCCCAGCCCGGGGACGCCGCCGCCGGTGCGGAGGCTCCTCGACGAGGTGCTCACACGCCTCGCGGCGCGGGCCGCGTCGTCGTCTCCGGGCCCGCGGCCCGGTCCGGCGCCTCGGCGGAGTCGGCAGCCCGGCCAGCTCCACCACCTCGTCCACAGCGAGGCGGCCGGGTCGCGGCGCTACGACCTCTACGTGCCGACCGGGTACGACGGGCAGCCGGTCCCTCTCGTCGTGATGCTGCACGGCGGCCGGCAGGACGCCGCGGACTTCGCTGCCGGCACGCAGATGGACGAGATGGCCGAGCAGCACAGGTTCCTCGTCGCCTACCCCGAGCAGTCCGCGGCGGCGAACAGCGGCCGCTACTGGAACTGGTTCCGTCCCGAGGACCAGCGGCGGGACGACGGCGAACCCGCCGTCCTGGCCGGGATCGTGCGCGCGATCCGCGCTGACCACGCCGTCGACCCGGCGCGGGTGTACGTCGCGGGGCTGTCCGCGGGCGGCGCGATGGCCGCGGTGATGGCGGCGGCGTACCCCGACGTGTTCGCGGCCGTGGGCGTGCACAGCGGACTCGCCGCCGGGGCCGCGCACGACGTCGCGTCGGCCTTCGCGGCGATGCGGACGGGTGGGACGCCGGGGCCGGCGGGTGAGGTCCCCCTGATCGTGTTCCACGGGGACGCCGACCGGACGGTGGCGCCGGTCGCCGCGGACAAGCTGGTCGCGGCCCGGGTGGGCCGAGTGGACGGGAGTGCGGTCACCGTGCCCGGTCCTCGTGCCTGCACCCGTACGACGTACAGCGACGGCTCCGGACAGGTGATCGCGGAGAAGTGGGTGGTTCACGGGGGCGGGCACGCCTGGTTCGGGGGGAGCCCGGCGGGGTCCTACACCGACGCCTCCGGTCCTGACGCGTCCGCGGAGATGGTGCGGTTCTTCCTCGAGCACCCGCAGCAGCCTGTCCCGTGCTGACGGCGACAGGAGGTGCCCCGCGCGGCTGAGCCGAGACGAGCGCGACCGAGTCAGGTGGCCGTCGCCAACCCGGCTCGCTTGGCGCAGACCACGAACCAGTCGTGATACGCCTTCACGACCGCCGGGTTGGTGTTCTTCTGCAGGATCTCGTCGTTGCGGCGGAAGTCCCGGGTCGGGTGCTCGCTGCCGTGCAGCACGAAGTCGGGCACGCCCCCGCCTCGCACGATGACTACCTTCATGTGCTGGTGCGGATCCCCCGTCTTCCAGGGGATCCCGGCCTCCGCGAAACGGCGCCGGGCGTCGTCGGCACTAGTGGTGCTCATCCGCGTGAGCATCGACACGAAACAGCCGGCCTGCTTGAGGCGGACGAGTTGTACGACGACAGCGGTGCGGGTGTCGTCGATCTTCGACTCCGGGACGTAGACGACGCAGCCGCTTCGGCCGGGAACGGCCTTGAGCAGTTGCGCGAGGGTGTCGGTGGCGGCTTCTTCGTTCATCCGCCCGTCGCTCGAGGCTTTCGGGCCTGCCCACGTCTGGGTCAGGCTGCCCGGGCTGCTGAAACGTCCCTTCTCGGCCCGGTAGTCGTTGTTCTTGAGCTGCGCGAGCGAGTGCTCGAGATAGGTCGTCATCTTTCCGTAGTGGTCCGCGTCCCCGGCGGTGACGACGTTGTCGTTGTAGGTGCGGGTCTGTCCGGTGGACATGTTGTGGGAGGTGACCATGACGACGTTCTTGCGTGTGCCGGTCGCGCTCAGGGTCATGATCTTGTTGTGGGCGGTGCCCCCGTCGCGGTTGCTGATGCACCCGCCTCCGCTGCCCGACGTCGGTCGGCAGAGCACGACCCGGCTGCCGAGCGCGTTCTTGAGCCGCTGGGTCTCGGAGAAGTCCAAGCTCGCCTTGTTGAGCGCGATGCGCAGGTCCACGCCCCGCCGCACGGCGTCGATGGCGACGTCGGTGGACGGTGCGTAGCTCCAGCGCCAGGTGACGATGCGGACCTTCGCGCCCCCGGGCGCCTCGGAGATCGCGCGATTCATCTCCTTGAGGATCCGGTACTTGGCCGTGTCGCTGCGCGGGTCGTTGAAGGTGACGTGCTGGGTCACGCCGGCTGCGAGTGCGGGTGTCTCCGCCGATGCCGGCGGGGCGCCGACGGCGGTCATGGCGAGAAGGGTCGAGACGAGCGCGGCCGCGATGCGACGCATGAGCTTCTCCTGACGAATCGAGAGCGGACCGGAGGTCTTCTCGACGTGGTCGCGGCGACGAGATCACCGCCCGCTTCCGACCGTGAACTTCCAGTCCGGGACGGACCGTTCCGGAAGTGTGCTCCCGTTTCCACCGACACGTCAGGAGCGGGCGGATAACGGCGTGCTAACGATTCCCTGGCGGCCCGCCGAATCCCCCTTTCCGGGCAGGGACTAGTCAATTCCGACCAGCACGTCTGCCGGAATGGACGAGTGCACGCCCGCAGGACCTCGCTTTCGGCGACGGTACGTGGTCGATCGGCCGCGACGCGTTCCCGCGCGCCGATCAATCAGCTCTTCACCATGATCATGGTTGCGCTCGGGGACACGATTTCTGTCCTGGGCGTGAAGACAGGCCTGGG
>JALYMN010000034.1 GCA_030773675.1 Actinomycetota bacterium | reverse complement strand
GCGCGGCAGGCCGAGCACGACCGGGTGCTCGCCCAGGTCGGCGTCGCGGACGGCCGCGGCGAGCACCCGCCCGGCCTCGGTCCGGTCGAGGAACGGCAGCTGCCCGACGTCCACGCCCGACCCCCTTCCCGGGTGACCCCGATCCACCACCAGCGGTCCGGGCTGCCCGATCTTCCGCAGAGTGTGCGCGAGGCGCCGTGCCGGACCGCCACGAGCGGAAGATCACCGGGCAAGGAGTGGACGGCGGCAGCACTAGCGTGCCGCCATGACCTCCGCCCCCCGGCTGCGGCCGCTGCTGCAGCAGCTGCCCGGCTACAAGCCCGGACGCCGTCCGGCACCGGGCACCACCCCCGCCCGGCTCGCCAGCAACGAGACGCCGCACCCCCCGCTGCCGTCCGTCGTCCGGGCGGTCGCGGCGGCGCTTGACGCGGGCAACCGCTACCCCGATCCGACCTGCGCCGAGCTGACCGCGGCGCTCGCCGAGCGCTACGGCCTGCCCGGGGCGCAGGTCGCCGTCGGCTGCGGGTCCGTCTCGCTGGTCCAGCAGCTCGTCCAGATCACCGCGGACGCCGGCGAGGAGGTGCTCTACGCCTGGCGTTCGTTCGAGGCCTACCCCGGGTTCGTGCGGGTTGCCGGGGCCGTGCCGGTGGAGGTGCCGCTGCGCGGCGCCGAGCACGATCTCCACGCGATGGCCGACGCCATCACTCCACGCACGCGGCTGGTGCTGCTCTGCACGCCGAACAACCCGACCGGACCGGCGCTCGCGGAGTCCGACGTCCGGGCGTTCCTGGGGCGGGTGCCGGACGACGTGCTCGTCGTGCTCGACGAGGCCTACGCCGAGTTCGTCACCGACCCCGCCGCCGTCGACGGCACCCGCCTGCTCGCCGAGCACCCCAACCTCGCCGTGCTGCGCACCTTCTCCAAGGCCTACGGGCTGGCCGGGCTGCGGGTCGGCTACTGCCTGAGCGGCTCGGCGGAGGTGGCGGCCGCGCTGCGCCGGGTGCAGGTGCCGTTCTCGGTCTCGCTGCCCGCCCAGGTCGCCGCGCTCGCCTCGCTGCAGGCGGCCGACGAGCTCGCCGACCGCGTCGCGGCGGTGGTGGCCGAGCGCGAGCCGCTGCGCAAGGCCCTGCGCGAGCTCGGCTCCGACGTGCCGCCGGCGCAGGGCAACTTCGTCTGGCTGCCGGCCGGGAGCGACAGCGACCGGCTCACCGCCGTCTTCGAGGACGCCGGCGTGCTCGTGCGCTGCTTCTCCGGCGAGGGGATCCGGGTCACCGTCACGACCGCGCAGGACAGCGAGCGGGTGCTGGCCGCCGTCCGGGCCGCGCAGGAGGGCGCCGCGCAGGGGGGCTGAGCACGCCCGGGCGCGCTGGGCTCAGGCCCGGTGCTCCTCGATGTAGGCCTGCGGGTCCTCCGGCTCGCCGGACAGGCCGCGGGCGCGCTCGTGCTCGTCGTGGAACTGCAGCCAGGCCATCCCCAGCTCCTCGCGCTCGGCGCTGCCGATGCGCTCCTTCACGTCGCCGAGGACGTCGCGCTCCTCCTCGGCCATGTGCTCGCTGTTGGCCTCCTGCGCCGTCCGCACGGCCTCCCACCACGCCTCCGTGCCGACCTCCTGCTCGGCGACGGCCTGCGCGGACGTGCGGATCTCGTTGTGGTCGCGCAGCGCGTGCTCGGTGTCGGCCTCGCCGTCCGGCAGCCGGCGGACGACGTGCGGGTAGAACACGGCCTCCTCGCCGGCGGCGTGCACCTCGAGCTGCTCGGCGAGCCGGTCCCACGCCTCGCGCAGCTCGTCGCCCTCCAGGCCCTCGAGCCGCGCGAACTCGCGCCGGAAGACCTCGTGCTCGGACAGGATGAGCGTGTCGATGTCGGTGTCGGACAACGGGACCCCTTCGTCGGCTGAGGCCGCCGTGCCCGGCGTCGTCCTCAGCGAACCCCCGGCCGGGCGCGTGCACCGGGTGCGCGCGAGCCGCGGCCTGCCCGTTCGGGGAGTCCTGGCCCGGTCACCTGGACGACCTGCGCGCCGGATGGTGAGGTGTCTCACACGGAGCGGGCTGCGCCTGCCCGGTCCGACCCGCACCCGGAGCCCCGGGACCCGACAGGACAGGAGCGTCCATGACCGCGACGCAGGAGAGACCGGCCGACACCTCCACGCCACCGGCCCCCGTGGGGACCGTGCACGTGGTGGACCCGTCGCCGCTCAACTGGCTGTTCATCACGTGGAACACGATGGAGGAGCCGATCCGCATCGACGAGGACGGGCGCGTGGTCTACGCGCTCGCCGAGTCGTCGGAGTGGCTCGACGACACGACGCTCGAGCTCAGGCTGCGCAGCGGCGTGCGCTTCCAGGACGGCCAGCCGTTCACCGCGCACGACATCAAGCTGAACTTCGACGAGATGCAGCGCTGGCTCGTGCCCCACCCGCCGGGCACGTGGCTGAACTTCCCGCCGGAGTCGGTCGCGGAGGTCGTCGACGACACGACGATCCGCTTCCACCTGCCCGGGCCGGACGGCCTGGCCATCGGCAAGATGCGCGGAATCCACATCGCCAGCAAGGCTTTCTGGGAGGGCCCGGACGCGCCCGGCTTCGGCTACAAGAAGTTCGGGAGCGGCGAAGGCCACTGGTGAGTGATCGACGAGGCCGGTCCCTGGGGGACCGGACCGTTCACCCTGGTCCAGGGTGCGTCATCGATCACCACTCACCAGCTGCTGCTGTCGGCGAACCCGCTGGCCGCCACGAACGTCATCGCCTCTGAGCAGCGAGACCCGCTCGTCGTGCTCGAGGCGAACCTCGACCACTGGAACCGCGCCGAGCGCGGTCCGCGGATCGAGCGCGCCGTGTTCCGCAACGACCTCACCCCGGCGCAGGCGCTCGACCTGTGCCTGTCCACGGACGGCGAGGTCGACATCGTCACCGAGGTCTCGCCGGCCGACGCCGAGCGGGTGCAGGCCAGTGAGCACGCCCGGCTGGTCGTCAACGACGCCAACCGGGTGCTGGTCGGGATCATCAACCGGCAGGAGCGCGACGTGCCCCTGTCCGACCCGGAGGTGCGGCGGGCGCTCAACCTCGCCGTCGACCGGGCCAAGGTGGTCGCGCAGGGGCTGAACGGCTACGCCACGCCGCTGTCGGCGCTGACACCGCCGTGGTGCAGCGGTCTGCCGCAGGGCGCCAAGCCCTACGACCACGACCCGGACCGGGCGCGCGAGCTGTTCCGCTCCTGGCCGGAGGGCCGTCCGGTGCGGCTCGCGACGGCGGGCGCCTTCGCCGGCGTGGCCGAGCTGATCGCCGACGACCTGCGGTCGGCGCTCGGCGTCGAGGTCGAGGTGACCGTCGTGCCGGACGAGGCGGCACCGGTCGGCGCCCGGGTGCTGGTGGAGAACAAGCTGCCGGCGTCCTGGGACGTGCTGCTGTTCGGCTGGTTCGACCTGTCGTCGGAGGCCCCGCCCGCCGCGGTGCACCGGGAGTTCTTCGGCCTGGACGGCGCGTTCCGCATCGGCCCGCCGGTGCCGGAGTTCGACACGCTGTTCGACGAGATGAAGGTCCAGCTCGACGGGGAGCGGCTGGTCGAGGTCGCCGAGCGCATCGACGCGATGTGCTTCGACCAGGCGTTCGCGCTGTTCCTCTGCGCACCGCAGGCGCTGTACGCGGTCAACAACCACGTCAGCTTCGGCCCGTACCGCACCACGTTCGAGATCGCCGAGGTCACCGTCGACGAGGGCCACTGGTCCCGCACCGACGGGGGCGGCGGCGGTCGCCCCGGGCCGGCCGTCCCGCAGCACGGCGGCGGGCAGCCCGTCGCCGGGTACGGCGGGCTCCCGCCCGACGCCGCGGGCGACGCCGCTGCCTCGGCGTCCAGCAAGCCCGGCTTCTCCGGAGCCGCCGGCAACGCCTGCTGAGCG
>JALYMN010000033.1 GCA_030773675.1 Actinomycetota bacterium | reverse complement strand
CCTCCCTGCCCACCGGCGTGCGCCGCGGCAGCTTCTCGGCGATGGGCGTGCTGCAGGGCATCCCGCTGGACCAGGCCCGGCAGGTCAGCGCCGACGACATCGCCGACTGGGTCACCACCCAGTACGCCGGCGGCCCCTACCCGGTGGTCATGATCGGCTCGCCCAGCGGCGCCGCCGTCCACCTGGCCGCGGCGCTGCGCGCCCCCTACCTGCCGCAGACGACGCTGGTCGCCGTCCGCGAGCTCGGCACTCACCCGGACGATCCACGGGGTGCGATGGAGGCGCTGGCGCCGACGGCCCGGCTGGTCGCGGCCCGCAACCCCGACGTTGCCGTCTACCACATGCACGACCCCGCCCAGGACCGCCCAATGCTGGAGGGGATGGCCTACCTGCGGCTCAAGCGGCGGGTCCTGGGGCGGGCCTGGGAGCGGTTCCTCGAGGAGCGCCTCGCCCCCGGCGGCACCATCCTGCTCATCGAGTGCACCCGCACCTGGCGGAGTCGGCAGGTCGGCGAGCGGACGTGGTTCCAGTTCGGCTGCCTGGGCGGGGTGTCGGAGGAGGAGTACCACGACAGCGGCGCACGGATCGCCGACTACCTCGCCCGGGAGCGCTCCCCCCGGCGCCGCTGGGATCCACCCGAACCCGACGGCCGGCGGCCCGAAGCCGAGTGGGGCTTCGACCCCGCCCTGCGCCCCGACCTGGAGCGGCTGGCCGAGCGGTGCGGCTACCGGCTGCGCCGCGTCGTCGTCGAGGAACCGCAGGACCTCAGCGACTTCGTCGCCGACCTGCACCGCTGGTGGTACCGCCGCCGCGGCCTGCCCACCCAGCGGCTGCTCGGCCAGTCCTACGTCCAGTGGGACCCGCTCTGGAGCCAGCGGCTCGGCGCGGTGCCGTTCTGGCTCCGGTTCAACATGCAGCCCTCCTTCGAGGACCTGCAGCGCTACCTGGACCACGCCGACCGCTACAATGAGGTCTACGTCAGTCTGTTCTCTCAGGGGCTGTGGTCCCCCGGCGTCATCCCGGTGCAGCACTGGCGCGAACTCGCCGCGACGGCGGCGCGGGTCCGTGGCGAGGTCATCGGCGTCGACGAGGACGCCTACCCCCTCGACGCCGGCAGCACCATGCGCTACCAACCCGCCTTCGCCGCACTGCCGCCCCGGCATTCGCTGCCCGCGCCGCTGGACGTGACCGAGATCGACCGCTTCCTCGACACCACCGCCGCCTCCTATCGGCTGACGTGGGAGCTGAGCGCCCGCCCGCGGCCGATGACTGGCTCTTCGTCATGAAGCGTGGTGACCATGTGACGACATGAGCTGCTCTACGCCCGCAGCCACGAATCACCGACGCCCGGCAGCGGCTGCACAAGATCCTCGTGCGCTGCGCCGACAGTGACGTCCCCGAAGGTTGCACTGGTGCTCACGTCGACTCCGGGTGGATGAGATGTAGTGGGTGGTCCATAGCGACCTTGGTGAAGTCACTGAGGTTGTTCGTTGCTAGCGGTAGGCGGGGGTCCGCAGAGAGTGCTGACGCCGCGACCCAAAGGTCATTGGCGCCACCGTGCTGCATGTGGCCCCGGTACTTGACGTGCAGCGTCGCCCACTGCTCGGCGACCGCGATGGTGAAGGGCAGCACCACGAAGGTCTTGCGGATGCCGTCAGACCAAGCGCCACTCCGGTCTCGGCCCCACGAGCGCACCACTGGGAGGGCCAGCAGTTCTCCCACGTTGGCGAACGACAACACCAGCACGTGGCCGCGCAGGAGAGGCAACCAGGGCTCACGTTGCACCGCCCCGGTGAGTAGCCAGGTGGCCACGTCGGTGTCGACCAGGATCGGGCCAGCAGGAACGTCCTCCGGCCTCATGCGTCCAGTGCCGAGACCGCCGAGGCGAGGTCCGCTCGCTCATCGTCGGTAAGACCCACGAGCGGCTGGTCGAGTTGTGCCACCCCCACGTCCTGCGCTGCCGCCAAGGACTCGACGGGAACGACCGTCCAGAAGTCCTCGGGGTCGAAGGGCAGGGCGGCGGGGCGACTGATCCGCCGCAGCTCGACTCGCCGCGCAGTCGTGGTGATCGGGTCGTAGGTGACGACGCCTTCGAAGTGAGCGTGTCCACGCAGCGCCTCGTGGATCTCGTCCTCCATCTCCGGCGGGAAGTCGACCACCACCACCTCGCCCCCCGCCGTATGGAGCCGGGCGGTGCGGCGGTCGAAGTCGGCCTCCCGGAGAGAGCCAACGAGCACATCTGGCTGTTGGCTCGGAGGAGCATCAGCGAGGCGACGCATCCGCACGCGAGCTGCTGCGTCGAGCCGGAGGCCCCGTCCGACTCTGGGGCTCTCCAGCAGCAGCTCCTGGTGCCTGTCCCCGATGCCCAGCCGCTCGGCCAGCTCCGCAAGAGCGCGGGCGACGGCGGGCTCGACCTGGTCGTCCGGCTGGTGGAAGCTCGCAACGAGCCGGTCGAACGCGGCGCCAGCGAGGTCGTCCACGCCGAGGGCAAGCGTGTCTCCTGCTTCCGTCGCCAAGGTCGGCAGTGCGAGGACTGCGACGACGCTGCCGGGCTGCACCGTGCGGAAGCTCAAGCGCGACGCTGCCTCAACCGCTGCGCGATGCCGCCCCGTGCTCCCGCGTCTCGGCCTGCCGAGGGTGGCGTACGCGGCGGCTGCCAAGGCCGACTCAACGCCGAGGATCAGCCGGGCCAGGTCCCGCGCGCGGACGGTACCGAGCTGCGCGTCGTCCCCGCGCAGAGTCGCTCGGACCTCCTCGCCTGCCACGAGGGCACCTTCGCACAGCGCACCGACAGCGGGGACAGGTCCCCCGTTAGAGGGGGATGTTCTCGCGCTGTGCTCTGTGAACGCACGTTGACAGGGCATACGGCGCGGACGTGGCCTCATCGTGAGAGCGCACCTGGCGTTGCAGACGCCCTGCCTAGACCTTCCTGGCGCAGAAACGGGGGGAGTCAGACAGCGACCTCGTGCCCGGTCTCGAAGTCCAGCCGGCGCTCGACCTGCTCGTTCACCTCATCACGGACGAGGTTGTGACGCCGCGCCAGAGGTCGAACCTTGTCGAGCTGACCCCGCCCGAGCGCCGTGTCGAGCTGGTGCTCCTGTTCATAGAGGTAGGTCAGGAGGTTGCGGTAGGCAGCCGGCCGCAGCGTCTGCCGCAGCTCGTCCAGGGTGCGCTTCACGCGGTGCTGACCTCCATAGGCTGAGTCGTACCGAGTGTGCCGGAAGAAGCGCGCAGCAAGGTCCTCCAGACGTTGCGGCTTGAGGTCCACGACCTCGGCAATGCACTCCCGCCGCAGCCGCCTGGAGCGCAGCTCCACCTCCCACCTGAGCAGGTGGGAAGTGGCGGCAGACCAGGCCAGCAGGAGCCGCTGGTGCTCGCTGGCCGAGTGCGCCCGCTCCGACAGGTTGTGACCCTTGCTGGCCCTGTCAGTCTGATTTGGCCCCACCGTGACGGCTTGATTTGGCCCCACCTCCGACACGCCAGGGCGCGCTTGTGACGGTCTGATCTGGCCCCACCCCGGACCCTCGTCATGATCTTTGACGGCGGGCGGGAGGGCGGAAGGCGTGGGCTCGAGGGTGGAGTTGTTCGAGGCGATCCGTCGTGATCACCGCCGGGACGGGCTGTCCATCCGGGCCCTGGCGGACCGGCACGGGGTGCACCGCCGCACGGTCCGGCAGGCGCTGGCCAGCGCGGTGCCACCGGAGCGCAAGACACCAGTGCGCACGGCCCCGAAGCTGGAGCCGGCCAGGCCGCTGATCGACGCGATGCTGCGCGCCGATCTCGACGCTCCGGCCAAGCAGCGGCACACCGCCCGGCGGGTGCTGGCCCGGCTGGTCGACGAGCACGGCGTGGCCGAGCTGACGTACTCGTGCGTGCGGGACTACGTCGCCAAGCGCCGACCGGAGATCGCCCGCGAGGCCGGGCGGGCGCCCGAGACCGCGTTCGTTCCGCAGACCCATGAGCCCGGCGCGGAGGCCGAGGTCGACTTCGCCGACCTGTGGGTCGACCTGGCCGGGGTGCGCACCAAATGCTTCCTGTTCACCTTGCGCCTGTCGTTCTCCGGCAAGGCGGTGCACCGGGTGTTCTCCACGCAGGGGCAGGAGGCGTTCCTGGAAGGCCACCAGGTCGCCTTCGACGTGCTCGGCGGCACCCCAGCCGACAAGATCCGCTACGACAACCTCAAGAGCGCGGTGTCGCGGGTGCTGTTCGGCCGCAACCGCACCGAGTCCGCCCACTGGGTGACCTTCCGGTCGCACTACGGCTTCGACGCCTTCTACTGCCAGCCCGGCGTCGACGGCGCGCACGAGAAGGGCGGCGTCGAGGGCGAGGGCGGCCGGTTCCGCCGCACCCACCTTGTCCCGGTCCCGGCCGTGGACACCCTGGCCGAGCTCAACGAACGCCTCGCCGACTACGACGAGCGCGACGACGCCCGCCGCATCGGCAACCGGACCCTCAGCGTCGGGCAGTCCTTCGCGCTCGAGCAACCCCTGCTGCGGCCACTGCCGGCCGAGCCGTTCGAGATCGGGCTGACCGTGACCCCGCGGGTCGACCGGTACTCCCGGATCACAGTGCGGCAGTGCCACTACTCCGTGCCGGTGAGCCTGATCGGCCACCGCGTCCGGGCGGTACTCCGAGCTTCGCAGCTGCTGGTGTTCGACGGCAAGACCCTCGTCGCCCAGCACGAGCGCGCCACCGCCCGCGGCAGTGCGAGCCTGACCCTGGACCACTACCTGGAGGTCCTGGTCCGCAAGCCCGGCGCGCTGCCCGGCGCGACCGCGCTCGTTCAAGCCCGCGCCGCCGGAACGTTCACCAGCACGCATGAGGCGTTCTGGGCCGCCGCGCGCAAGGCCCAGGGCGACGCCGACGGCACCCGAACGCTGGTCGAGGTCCTGCTGCTGCACCGGCACCTGAACGCCGAGCACGTCCTGGCCGGGATCCGGGCCGCGCTCACGATCGGCACGACCAGCCCGGACGTGGTGGCCGTCGAGGCGCGCAAGAGCGCGCAACACGCCCACCCCACCCACACCGACAGCAGCAGCGCGGTCGGCGAGGTGGTCGGCGAGGTGGTGGTGAGCCTGGCCGACCGCCGCGAGCTGCCCGTCGACCGCCGGCCGCTGCCGACCGTCGACGCCTACGACGACCTGCTCACCGGAACGGACGCCGAATGACCACCGCCACGAGGACCAGCACGACCACCACGGGCAAGCCCAGCCGAGGCCCTGCTGCCCGCCAACCCAGCGACCAGGCGGTCGAGGCCGCGATCGACAGCGCGAGCCGACTGCTGCGCCTGCCGACGCTGCGCGAGCGCTACGGCGAGATCGCCGACAGCGCGCACCGCGAGCAGCTGTCCTACCGGGCGTTCCTGGCCGAGCTGCTGCTGGCCGAGTGCGACAACCGCGACGTCCGCCGCGCCGCCCGCCGCGTGTCCGAAGCCGGCTTCCCGCGCGACAAGACCCTCGCCGAGTTCGACTTCGCCGCCAACCCCGCGATCAACCCGGCGACCATCAACACCCTTGCCGGCTGCGGCTGGGTCTCCCGCGGCGAGTCGCTCTGCCTGATCGGTGACAGCGGCACCGGCAAGAGCCACCTGCTCATCGCGCTTGGGACCGAAGCCGCCCGCGCCGGTCACCGCGTCCGCTACGTCCTCGCCGCCAAGCTCGTCAACGAACTCGTCGAAGCCGCCGACGACCGCCAACTCTCCCGCACCATCGCCCGCTACGGCCGAGTCGACCTGCTCTGCATCGACGAGCTCGGCTACATGGCACTCGACCGCCGCGGCGCCGAGCTGCTGTTCCAGGTCCTCACCGAACGCGAGGAACAGAACGCCGTCGCCATCGCCAGCAACGACAGCTTCAGCGGCTGGACCAAGACCTTCACCGCCCCCGGCTCTGCGCCGCCATCGTCGACCGCCTCACCTTCGGTGGCAACATCATCGAGACCGGCGGCAACAGCTACCGCCTCGCCCACGCCCGAGCCCGACGCGCAGCAGGTGGGGCCAACTCAGACCGTCACCCTGGGGCCAACTCGGGTTGATGCGATGAAGGAGCGGGGCCTCCGCTCCCCGATGACGTCCCGAGGCACTCTCGGGGTGCTCACACCAACGACGAAGGAGGCCCCCTGTGAGCGAAGCCTACGAGGGACGGCAGATCGTCGGTA